>DATEZQ010000003.1 GCA_035583355.1 Candidatus Paceibacterota bacterium
AAGACGATGTGGCGTTGCGCTGTTACCCACCTTGAGCCAAGGGTTCGTTCCAGAATTAACCATCGTGATGGTCCCACTAAAGACCTCACTTGGTGCGACGTAGTTTGGCACGGTGATGGTGCCACAGGTTGCGCCGTTTTGATATACCGTTACGTAGAACTCCGCACTTCCTGTCTGCGCAAATGGGTTCTGACACACTACCTTACGACGGAAGTCTGCCTGGTATGGCCCCGCACTCACCCATGAAGAACTCGTTGCTCCATTTGACCAAATAGTCGAGAGAGTGGCACCAGTACTTGGATTCAAATCATAATAACTACAACTTGATGCATCAGTTGATGTGTATCCAAAATTTACCGTTCCGTTGTAAGGGATTGCCGTAGAAGCTCCGGGTGACCACGTCACCACGGGGACGCCATAAATCTGAATTGAGTATGAACTCCATCCTGATACTGGCCCACCATTGGTCTCTGTACGCGCCTTAAAGGTCTTCGCACCTGATCCCGCCCAATTATTCTGTGCACTTAATTGTGTGCCTGAAGTTGTTGTGCCTGTTGGAGGGAGATACTGATCAGTCGTACCATTATTATCCCAATCAATTGCATACACGATACCATCACCTGATGGATTCGTTGCCTGGAAAGTGAAGGAATAACTTGTGCTTACCTGACCCTGTACCGGACCACCGATGGTTGGTGGATTTGGGTTGGGTTTCGTTTCTGAACACGATGCATTCGTTCCTCCATTTGCACCATTACAAGTCCATGTCCACTGGAGTGGACCGCTAACATTACTGACTGAAGTACCTGCTGCACAGGTGTAATGTGTTGGCCCGGCACTACATGCGCCATTGAGGGGAGCAACCGTAACAGTCGTATTTGTATTAGCAGTCGTTCCTCCAGGGCCCGTACATGTCAACGTAAAGACCGTTGTACTTGTAAGCGCACCTGTTCCCACACTTGTGCCGCTTAAAGTCGTCTGCCAATTTGGCGTTGCTCCTTTTTGAATATTACAGCTTGACGCATTTGCAGATGACCATGTAATTGCCGAAGAAGCATTGTACGCGATACTTGTCGGCGACGCACTAATCGACACGCTTGGATTTACATAAACGGTCACCGAGTTATTACTATTTCCACCCGTACCAACGCAAGAAATGGCGAAGGTTGTGTTTGCAGTGAGTGCGCCGCTTGAGACACTCCCTGAGAGCCCTGATTGCCATGCGCTACCCGCCTTCGTTACTGAACAACTTGTCGCATCAGTTGATGACCAGGTGATCGTTGCGGAGCCATTATATGCAACAGGTGTTGCAGAGGTGCTGATTGTCGCAGTTGAAGCAGGAACGATAGTGACATTGTATGTTGTCCAACCTGATACGCGACCATCACTGGTCTCTGTGCGTGCCTTAAAGGTTTTCACGCCTGCCCCCGCCCAGCTATTTCCTTGACTAAACGTCCAGCCTGAAGCGCCGTATGCGGAAGACTGATCTGCGACACCATTATTGTCCCAATCGATTCCATAACGGACTGTTGAGCTCAGTGGGTCAGTGCCGGTAAAGGTGTAGGTGTAACTTGTAGAAATTGCCCCAGATGTAGGACCACCAATTGTCGGCGCAACTGGGTTTGGTTTTGTCTCAGAACACAAACCCGAGTTAGTGCCATTATTTGAACCATTACAATTCCAGGTCCATGTTGTTGTATTGCTGAGATTATTCACCGACGTTCCAGGAGAACAGTTATAGTGCGTTGCACTACAAACACCATTCACCTTTGCAATCTGACAGGTTGGACTATTTGTACCATTATTTGCCCCAGCGCAATACCAATTGTTGTAAGATGCATCGTCGGCGGTATCGACAAGCGTACCTGTTGTGCACCCATTGATACTACTTAAGTTACATGCACCATTTGTCTTTGGATACGAACAGTTCACGCTATTTGCGCCACCATTTGAACCCGCACAGTACCAGATGTTGTTATTTGCATCATCGGCAAGATCGGTCCATGATCCGGCAGAACAACCATTGATGGCAGTGTTGTTACATGCGCCATTTACAGGTGTCGGAACAGTCACATTATATGTACTCCAACCCGAACTACGTCCATCGCTCGCGAGCGTATATGCCTTAAATGTCTTTGCACCAGCACTAGACCAACTATTGTTTTGTGTAAATATCCAGTTTGATGTGCTATATGCAGATGATTGATCAACAACACTGTTGTTGTCCCAGTCGATCTGATAGCTCACTGTACTGCCCAATGGATCTGCCGCCTGGAATGTATATGGATAACTCGTGCTGATGATTGGCGATGTCTGACCACCTATAGTAGGAACTGCGGGTAGTGGCTTCGTCTCTGAACAAGCAGGACTACTTCCCCCACAACCACCCGTACAGCTCCAATTCCATGTAAGTGTGTTGCTTACGTTACTTGCTGATGTACCCGCAGAGCATCCATAATGCGTTGCGCTGCAAGCACCATTAAGTGCTGCAACCGAACATGATCCGTAGGCATATGTTCCCGACCATGCACCGTTTGACTGACAGCTTTGCACCTGACTCGTACAAGAAGATCCGCAGGCAACTGATGATGCTTGATACATCGTGCGCGTCGATGCTGCCGGGGCAGAAGAAAGTGTGTATGACCCACTCCAAGCGCCACTCGTCTGACAATACTGTGTCTCGCTATAATAGCTATAGGTTCCACAGGCAGAAGTTGCTGCAGCATACATCGTACGCGAAGATGCTGCAGGAGCTGAAGCAAGTGTATATGAACCAGAAAGAGTCCCTGCATTACAGGTGCGTGTTTGACTTACTGGTGCTGATCCACAAGCATAGGAGCCACTTGCGTATGCAGTGACCGACTGTCCACTTGCAATAGTTCCTCCCCACGGAAGATTACATGCGGGTTTCGTCTCACTACAGGATGCATTCGAGCCACCTCCAGTACCATTACAATTCCAAGTCCACGCAGCAGCTCCATCAACATTATTTGCTGACGTTCCTGCAGCACAAGCATAATGAGAAGCCGAACATACTCCATTTACTGCAAGAACTTCAGAACACGAAGCTAGACCATATGCATGCGAACAATCCCAATAATACGCCGAGCCGCTATAATATTGAGAACTCGCGCCTCCCCAAGAGCAGCCATAGTGCGTAGGACTACAAGAGGACGCACCACAACACGTACCACAATCAGGATAAGGGGTACAGTTATACCAACCCGTATCATCACCTATACAATCACAATCATAATAAGCTTCAGCACTGCTGAAGGAAAGTGAGACGCCTTTATTCTCATTATTAACGTTAAGTGATGGCGCAAAGAATAACACCGCCATGACGAAGAATAAGGCTAGCACGGGAAAGATTTTTCTCCACAACATAATTATCCATATTATACACTAAATATCTTGCATTTTTAAATCGCACGTGAAGTAAACCCACCGCATAACACGCGCGAAGCAAAAAACTCCACGTATGGAGTTTTCATTTGCATTAGAGCTGCGTTGCGGCGAGTGCTGAGTTTATGCGTGGTATCAACGTATTTTTCTGCAGTGCAATCGCCGTGAGTAATTTTGTCACATCATGGTCATGTGCAAAAAAGAGCGCATCGGAGCCATTATCCTCCCAATAACCGAGCGCACGGAGCATGCGGATGGCCATATAGAGTTCAAAATAATAACAGTCTTCTCGCGATTCAAGTGTTTCGAGGCGTGTGAGCTCAGTGATGAGCTCTTCGTAAAGTTCAGCATGTGGCTCTTCTCCATGAATAAGCCGCATAAGCATGCTTGAAAGTGCCGCGAGCACCTTACGGCGATGGGGATGGCGAAAGAGTACACTCTGCGTGCTAATCGTGCGCGCACTGGTTAGTCTCCAACCATGTTTTCCGCGTACAAGATCGAGATGTGCATGAGCAAAACGCTGCAGAACGAAACGCAGACGAGACTTCCCGAGACGTAGACTCTTGGCAATCACCATCACGAGACCGAGTTCTTTTGTATATACAAAAAGAAGCGCATCCCCTTCTCCTGTGGGCTTTGACTGCAATACAATTCCCTCAACATGATAAATACGATACGCCATGAATGCTTCTATTTTCCCTGAAAAAACTCTGTGCCGCAAGATTACACAAGAGCGTAAACGTGTTTATCTATAACAAAAACGCCATTGCTGGCGTTTTTGTTACATTTTTTCGAGTGCAAATTCAAGCTTTCCCTCAAGTAGCGCTACCGACTGCGTCGTTTCGCCTTCCTTGATGTCGAGGATGGTCGCCTCAACCGAGAGCATTTCCTGCATGTCGAGCGCAAAAGCCATTGCCTCCTCATTACCTGCGATAAGCAATCGTGCTGCCTCACCAGGATTGAACCCTGAGCGCTTGCGCTCTTCCTGAATCGCGCGAAGCACGTCACGCATCACTCCCTCGCGCTTAAGCTCTGGAGTCAAAACAAGATCAAGCTCTACAGCATCAGCGAGAAGGGCTGCGTCATGTGAAACAGTCTTTACATTAAGCTCATCGGCAATGATTGCAGTAAGAGCGGCGTCCGCAACGAGTGCTTTGTTACCCACATAAAGTGCGGCGAGTGGCTGACGCACCTTGATGCCGTTCTTTGCACGCTGCTCAAGTGCAAGTGTTACCGTCTTACGCACCGCCTCCATCGTATCGAGCACAGTGTGTAGAGCAACACCAGGCACTGGCCACTGCTCAAGATGCACACTTTCAAGCTTCTTCTCCACAGGAAGACGCTGATAGAGATCCTCGGCAAGGAATGGAGTGAACGGTGCAAGCAAACGCGAGAGTTGGAATAATATCCAGCCAAGCGTCATCTCTGCAAATGCCCTATCTTCTCCCTCTCCCTTCAAGCGATCGCGTGAGCGGCGAAGCCACCATGTCGAAAGATCATCAATCAGTGGCAAGACTTGCTTTGCTGCACGATCAAGCTCGTTGGTCTCAAGGAAGTGTGTGGCCTCGTTATGCGTCTCATTCCATCGTGCAATGATCCAACGATCAAGTGCATGAGTCGACTTCGGCTGCTCACGGAGCACCGCCTGTCCCGTAGCATACATCTCATAGAACGAGCGTACATTATCAAGACGTAATGTGAGTTTCTTTGTGATCTCATCAACACCAAGTGTTGAAAATTTCAGATCCTCGCCGCGCATCGCAGGCGACGCAACCATATAGAAGCGTAGTGCATCAGCACCATACTTCCCTACGACTTCCATAGGGTCTGGATAATTACGTAGCTTCTTGCTCATCTTTTCACCGTTCTCAGCAAGGACAAGACCGTTTACAATCACATTTCGAAATGGCGACTTTCCAAAGAGTCCAATTCCAAGAAGCAGCATAGAATAGAACCATCCTCTTGTCTGGTCAAGACCCTCGGCGATGAAATGCGCCGGGAAATTATGCAAGAACATCTTTCCTGCATCATCATTCTCATTACCACTAAAGTAGTGCTGCGCAAATGGCATTGAGCCAGACTCAAACCAGCAGTCGAACACTTCGGGAATACGCCTCATCTTGCCTCCACAGGCACAGCTGAAGACCACATCATCAATGTGCGGTCGATGGAGATCAAGCGCGTAGTCAGCATTATGCGGAAGTGGAGCAAACTTCATCTTATGCACCTCAGCATTAAGGACATAATCATCGTTTGCATTTTTACGCAATCGTATCGTCTCCGCCTCATCTGCGCCACGCGCTACTGCATCAAGCATCCATACACCATACTCGTGTGTAACAAAAAGAATGTTCTTCCCTTCATACACTGCGTCGGTCGCATAAAATGCCTCTCCAAAGCGACGCTTCATATCACGCAATGATTCACCATTCGGCGCTGCACGCGCAAACTTTTCCTCAACTGACGGGAACATCGCGCGATACTCATCGACACTGTGACCATTGAGGTCACCTGCATCTACCTCGTGCAGTCGTGCATCATAAATGATTTGATCTCGAGGAATACCAACCATATCTGCCGCAATCTCTGCCGTCTCCTTCGTACGCTGCATCGGTGAAGCGATAATGATATCGATCTTCATCTTCTGTAACTTTTCACCAGCACTCTTCACTTGCTCTATCCCCTTCTTCGTCAGTGGATTAACGTCATCTTCGCGACAGGAAATGATATCCTGCACATTTGACTCTGCCTCACCATGGCGAATTGCGAAATAGTGGTTCTTCGGAGGCTGCGCATCACGCAGCTCATCAATATGACCAATGACACGAATAGCATCACAGTCCTTACATTTCCATACAGGAATTGCTGCACCCCAATAGCGGCTGCGCGAAATCGCCCAATCGCGTGCTCCCTCAAGCCAATTATGGAAACGGCCGTGGCCTACAGCATCTGGCACCCAATTGATTTCCTTATTTGCTTCAACAGCCTTCTCTTTAATCTCGCCCACATTCACAAACCATGAAGATGCCGCGTAATTGATGAGTGGCCAATCGCAGCGCCAACAATACGGATAGCTGTGAGTCATATTCTCCTTGCTGAAGAAGAGATTTGCATCTTGAAGGAACTTGATGACAGCGATGTCGGTGCTGAGTCGTACGCGGTCATCATCGCTCTTTGGTTTCACTGACATTCCCGCAAAACCAGTCACTTCATCCTTAATCGTTCCATCCATGCGCACATGCTGAATGAACGGGAGTTGTTCCCGCTTCCCGAGCTGCATATCATCATCACCAAATGCTGGCGCAATATGCACTATCCCTGTACCCGTATCACTTGCAACGAAATCTGCACCATAGACATGCCAACCACGCTCGCGGTTTATGAGCTCAGCGTCATTAGCATAATCCATAAATGGAGGAATATATGCGATTCCAACGAGCTCTTTACCTGATACTTCTCCGGTCACGACAGCGCTTGGAGCAATACGAGGCAATGTATCCTTCTGTGCAATATATGTTGTCGCATCTCCAGGAAGCGTAAATCGCACATAAGCAAGATCCACATTGACCGCGAGTGCAACATTTCCCGGCAACGTCCAAGGAGTCGTTGTCCATGCAAGAAGTGCAACATCAGGATTATCACGCAACGGAAATTTAAGCGTGACTGAGATATCCTTTACATCCTTATACCCGCCCGCAACCTCTGAGGCAGCGAGTGTCGTCTCACAACGAGGACAAATGTGCATAGACTTGTAGCCCTCATAAATGAGCTTCTTGTCATAGAGTGTTTTGAAGGCCCACCATACACTTGCCATATAGCCAGTATCCATCGTCTTGTAGGCATGATCCATGTCTACCCAACGACCAACACGTGGTACGATTTCCTTCCATTCTTTGTCATACATCAGCACCGATGCTTCTGCTTTCGCATTAAAGGCACCGATACCATATTCCTCGATCTGTCGCTTATGCTCGAGGCCAAGTTCTTGTTCAATGAGATTCTCCACCGGAAGTCCGTGGCAGTCCCAACCCCACACACGGCGCACATAGCGTCCACGCATCGTCTGAAAACGAGGAATGACATCCTTGATGGTACCCGCAAGAATATGCCCATAGTGGGGCAAGCCGGTGGCAAATGGTGGCCCATCGAAAAACACGAACGGCTCATTGTGCGCAGTAGCTTCGAGTGACTTCTTAAAAATACGCTCTTTCGTCCAAAAATCTCCGATACGCACCTCGCGCTCGGCTAATGTTTCCTTTGAAAGATCGTGTGGCTGCTTTGAATCCATAGTGTTCTTATAGTATAGGAAAATGACCATTTATCAAGAATGTGGTGTTGTGCAATGTGTGGACTAGCGGAGCCCTAAATCATTTGTTAGTATTATCCTCATGGAAGTACCATCAGCAAACACGGAGAATACCACGAATGAAGCACAAGGGAGCTTCATGGGTCCGATCTGGAAAATCACACTCATGACAATGCTCGGCACCGCATGCATCGGTTATGCAATAAACCTTTTTGCACTTGAAAAGCGACATGAGGAAAATATGCAGGAGGTTGCAAAAGTCGAATTCCGTACACAGCAATATGCAGCGTACCGAGACATTTACAAGACCGAAGGCAAGGCCGCTGCGGACGCCACACTAAAAAACAACTAATATGGCACGCAAAGAAATCATTCAGTTGAGTGGAACGCACATCCTCATCGCAATGGCCGTCATTGGTAATCTCCTTGTTGGCGCCTTTCTCTATCGCTATCACTCTTTTGCACTCTTCCGCCTTGAGGATAGAGACCTTGCAACTTTCACAAAAGCGCAGCGCGCAGAACGCGATGTCAAAGAAGAGATTCGCGAACTTGAGCATGCCAAATCATGGAACGAGACAGCCTACGCACTCAAGAATCCTTGGAGTGCGGACGAAAAACTCTAAAACAAAAAACGAGCCTTCGGCTCGTTTTTGTTTTGTTTACATCTTGCTTGGCACAGCGATGCCGAGCAATGTAAGCCCGCGCTCTATCACGATGCTTGTCGCTTTGGCAATTGCGAGATTATAGCCAATCGCAGGATTCTCAGTATCGAGAATCTTGGTATTACCGTACCAGCCATTGAATGCCTGTGCGGTCTCAAGCAGATAGGTCGCGATATGATGTGGTGCCCATTCATTTATTGAAAGCTGCACTACCTCAGGGAAACGCGTGAGCATTTTCTCAATCTGGGTGACCTCGGTAGTCGGGACTACACACTCTCCCCGCTTGCAGGCCACATACCCTTCAGCTGCAGCCTTCGTGAGCACAGAACGTGCGCGCACAACGGTATATTGCAGATACGGACCAGAATCACCCTCAAACGAAAGAGAAGTGTCGGGATCAAAGTTGATATTTTTTCCTGCTGCGGCACGCAAAATTGCGAACTTTATCGCTCCTATTGCGACGCGATCAATATCCTCATCAATAAGCTGCGGCGCACGTTCACGTACTTCTTCTGCGAGTGTATCGATGATATCCGCTGCTAGTGGTACGCCACCAAGACGCGAAGACATCTTCTGTCCCTTGAATGTCATGCGACCATGCGTACGATGTATGGAAAGCTTTTCCCAGAGTGGATTTATCCTTTTCGCTGCCGCGAGGACAACATCGAAGTGTGAAGCCTGTTCGTGATCGGTGATAAAAAGTGAGAGATCAGGATTATATCGATCAAATTTGAGCGAGAGCAAGCCGAGGTCTTTTGCTTCGTACGTTGGTCGTCCCTCCTTGTTCACAAACACACGCGTATGGAGGCCATCCTGTTCACCCTCATAGATGATTGCTCCTTCACTCTTTGCAAACACATCTCCAATATGTGTAGCAACAAGCTGCTCCCCCACCTTTCCCGCCTCACTCTCAAAAATATACGCATCGAAATGTGAACCGAGGCGCTTCGTAGTCTCTACAAAGTAGTCAAGATTAATAGTCTTACACTCCTCGAAGATATCAAGTATGTTTCCTGGTATGCGCTCGAAGAGTGTCTTCGAGATCTCGAGCACCTCAGCTTTCACCACATCACTCTCTTCATAAAGCTGCGTCCCCTTCGCATAGCAAGCACCTAAGTATGCAAGTTTATCTTGCTCCGTCTTGCACGCACGCAGTTTTTCAATACCATCTTGAGCTACAACATACACCGCTTTTGCAATACCAAGCGAGACGTCGGATGGAAAAGAAATAGAAGTCACCTTGCCTGCCCCCGAAAATTCTGCAAGTCGTTTGATCGACTCACCTACGGCATTGTTCATCAAGTGGCCGATGTGAAACGGTTTGAATAAGTTTGGACTTGAATGCTCAACGAGAATTTTCTTACCGTCCCACGAATCCTCTTTTCCATAGATTTCACCTTCCTCCACAATGCGCTCCACCTCACCACGAAATACCTCATCTTCGATCGTGAAATTAATAAAACCAGGACCAGCAATTGCAATAGTCTTTACTCCTTTGATGGCACGGGAGGTAAGCGCCACGACAAGCTCCTCGGCAAGCGTACGAGGATTCTTCCCTACACTCTTTGCGACGACCATAGCGGCATTTGTCGCAAAATCACCATGTGATGCAACAGTCGGATGCTCCAATCCAAAAGCAACCTCAGGCAGGCCAATAGCAATAAGCGTAGCGCTAATTTCGCGCCTCAGGAATTCGCTGAACATATGTGATTACTATATATGCTTTGCCTTAAACCCGCAACAAAAGAAAACGCGCCCGAAGGCGCGAATATTTGCTAGTGTTTTGCAAGAATACGACGAACGATGTCCTCAGCTTCCTTGCAGACGATCTCGAGAGGCTTCGTTGCATCGATACGATACATCTTACCAGGAACCTCCTCGGCGAAAAACTGCTCGTAGCCCTTGCGCACACGTTCATACCACTCAAGAGGCTCAGTATCGAAGCGTGATGCAGCTTCATTGCGTGCAAGCGCACGTGCACGGCCGACCTCTGCGGGCACATCGAAATAGATGTAGGCATCAGGACGCGCATAGCGCGTAATGATACTGGTGATTCCCGAGAAGTATGCAACCGCATCTTCATGCTCGTACGGAACTTGAATTGCAAACGAAGAACCGTCGAAGCGATCAGTGATGACATGAAATCCCTCAGCACGCTTCGGTGCGATGAACTTCGCAACATGCTCTGCCCTATCAGCGCAAAAGAGCAAAAACTGCGTGTGCCAATGATACTCGCCTGTGCTCTTGCGAAAAATAAATTCGCGCATGGCTTTATCATCAGGTTCCCTAGTGTAGACCACAGGCAGATCGGAAAGTACACGTGCGAGATGCTCACGCACCGTCGACTTACCACTCCCTTCGATACCTTCAAGCGCGATCATCATTCCATACATAGCTACTCCTTTTATTGTGAATAATCTTACTCAAAATTATCACGAGGGGGACCCCTGTCAATTTACGCAATAGCAATTTTGGGTTCAAATACAGGTAACAAAAAACCCGCTCAGAATATGGGCGGATTTCATATACTATGCATTGAGCAAGCGCTCGAGCTGCGCGTATAATTCCTCCTTGGAGCCACTATTGTCGATGATTACCGCAGACCTTGCCTTGAGTCCATCAATGAGCAGCTCCGACTCAAGCTTGTGATCATTCACGAATTGTTCCATGGTCTTTTCTACATCATCTGACTTTTCGCCACGAAGTTTCATACGTGCAAAACGTGTCTCCATTGGTGCATCGATATAGATGAGGCGAAACCCAGGCTGTCGCTCAAGAAAGGTCACATCATCAGGACGACGGACGCCATCAACGATGATGAGTGGGGCCGTAGATTTTTCTACCTGCGTCGCAAGGGCGCGCGCAAGTGTATCTTCCCCAAAGCCCTCACGGAGTACGCGCGAAAGACGTGAAAGATGTTCACGGTCATTAGGAAGTCCAAGAATTTCTACAATAGAAAAGAGTGAGCTTGAGAAGCGGAACAGTGTCGCATTGTGGCGCTCCTTGAAATATTCCGCGATGGTACCTTTTCCTGCGGCAATAGGACCAGTGATACCGATGATTTGTTTTGCCATATAGAAGAGTATAGCATATGGGAGCTCAAGCCTAAATAAACGGTTATTCTACATTTTGCCCGTTGAGCGCGCTGGCACGAGTCACAAAGTATTCTGCTCCGCACTGCTCGCAGAATACCAAGTGCTCGTCGCCACACCTCGCTGGTCCTCAATATAAAAACACTCTTCGGAAAGAGTGTTTTTATATTTGCGGGCCGAGCTCCGGTTTACAGCAAGGGCGGATGCATACGCATCCGCCACTTGTGACATTTTGATATGTTGTTGAGTTTGAGCCGCGATGGATTACATCTCGCACTTTACACCCATAGACCTTGCTGTACCAGCAACAATCTTCATTGCTGCCTCGAGGTTAGCTGCATTAAGATCAGGCATCTTCTTCTTTGCGATCTCCTCAACCTGTGACTTCGTGAGGGTACCTGCATTCTGTGAGCCTGGCTTGTTTGAAGCCTTCTCCTTGCCGAGTGCCTTAAGGATAAGACGTGACATTGGAGAAACCTTGGTGATGAAATCGTAGGTGCGATCATCGTAAACGGTGATCACTACAGGAACGATATCGCCTACCATGTCCTTTGTTGCATCGTTGAACTTCTTGACGAAGTCACCGATGTTTACACCTGCCTGACCAAGTGCTGGTCCAACTGGTGGTGCTGGTGTTGCCTTACCTCCTGGGATCTGCAACTTCACCAACTTTACTACTTTCTTTGCCATAATATATAAACTTAAGTTTATTGCCCAGCGAAGCGAGAGAAGAAAATGGCGTTACTTCGCATATTTTCTTCCGAGCGAGCGCAGACAACAAGTAATTACTTATTCTTGAGCCATAGAAGCTTGGGATGTAATCAGTGTTGCAACACTGCCTCCCTAATACTCTTGAATACTGTGCATACTACAGCATTTTCCGGAAAAATCAACCCTGCCTTGGATTTCGCATTTACCCTACCCACACCATGAAACCGCGAGAATTTTTGCTCGCAACAGCCTCGCTGGAGCTTGACGCGGTACGATGGTACCGCGAGAGCGAAGCGTGAGGCTGGTCCGAGCAAAAAGGCCGCGGCTGTAAGGTCGCGAAACCCGTGGAATTGTTTTTTCCATCAAAAAACCCTAGCAGGGCTAGAGCTTTTTGATCTGGAAAAAATCCAATTCCACGGGAGTTTCGCGACCGAACATGGAAACATTGACTTTGACTCGAGCTTTCTCACGATCTATCTCTGAGATACGTCCTTCCATATCCTTGAATGGACCATCCATGACCATGACCGTCTCTCCGACTTCAACATCCATGACCGCACGTGCTTCTCCGTCCTTGCCGATGTAGCCGAGGAAGTGTGCAACCTCCTTTGGAGTAAGCGGCACTGGAATAACACCTGCACCGACGAATCCAGTAACGCGTGGCGTATTACGCACGACGTACCATGACTCAGGGTCATACTTCATGTCGACGAGCACATAACCTGGATAGATCTGCTCCTCGACTTCGACACGCTTGGTACCCTTCATCTTTACGGTCTTTTGCTTTGGGACAACGACATCAAAGATCTTTGTACCCATACCGAGTGACTCGATACGCTGCTTCAAGTTACGCACCACCGCATTCTCATATCCTGAGTAGGTGTGAATTGCGTACCACTGACGGCCACGAGCTGCAGTCGCAGCAAAGGTATCATCCTTCGCAACTTCTGATGGGATTTCCTCATGACGAATTTCTTCTTGATCCATAGTGATGTGTTATTTTTTAACCGTGCATTGAAGCACGAAGTACTAGGCTGAATTCTAAGACTGAAGATTTTGGATGAAATTTTCAGATATTCAGCCTTTATTAGGTGCTCAGATTTGAGATGCAATTGCCACTGATGGAGATGTGCGAACTCTAGCGAGCCGTACTCGGAGTACGGTGAGCGAGTCGCGCATCGAAGCAGTGGTAAGTGCGCTCAAATATGAGTGCCCTAGCGGATACCGATAAACGCAGCAAGTGCTTTACCAAATCCGTTGTCGAGAGCTCCCAGTGCAATACCGACAACAACAGAGATACCGATGACAAGCATCGTGTGATTGACTACAGTCTCACGTGTTGGCCATGAGATGTGTACCATCTCTGCACGTGCCTCCTTTAAGTAGGTGATGAATGACGACATAATATTTTGAAGTAGTTCCGTCTGTGGTTCTTATTAAAAACCGCCCACAGGCGAATTACGCTATTAATATACTCCTTTTCCGGACCCAAGTCAATAAGCCATAAAATATATAAAAATGCCCCATTGGGGCATTTAAAAGCTAGGGAAAAAGCAGGAACTGCATGAGCGAAGAGAGCTCAGGCCAGAGATTCATGATCTCCTTTCTGGCGTCCGCCGGCGACTCACTTGCATGGATGACGTTGCGCACCTGACGCAATTCTTCATCGGCAATTTTCATGGAGTCAGTCGATAGTGCGCGAATGGTGCCCGGCTCCGCAAACGCGGGATCGGTGGCACCAACAATCTTGCGCAGGGTTGCATTGGCCTGCTCGCCCGAAAGGATGAATGCATGCACCTTACCCATGGTCATGTTCTCGCGTATCACCGCAAGAATCTCCTTCCCGAGCTCAGTCGGGGTCTTTGAGACTCCTCCGCGCTTGGAAAGGATATCATGACGCTTCGCGCCAAGCCGCTGGCACCAATGATCACTCTTGTCATAGTGACGAGCGGCCTGCAGTGGGGAAATTGAGAACTCCGCCTCCATGATGATGGAAAGCTTTCCATCCGCGACGAGCATTTCTCGGATCTGATCCCGAAGGCCCATCTCCATACCATCGGGCTTGATGAGCGCGAACGCAAACTCATTACCGGACATACCGTCCTCCATAAAATGGCACACGCCATGATTATCTGAAGAAAAACTAACACGCGCAGTACAAAAAGAAAAGAGCCCCGATGTTTGGGGCTCTTTGAAGAACTTATGCGGCAAAAGGCTTTGGCGTGTGCATCGACTTACGTCGCTGCTGTGTGTAAACGAGAGAAGCGTCGAGACGCTCCCCATCGAGGATCACTGTTCTCCGTCCAGTGACGAAGAAGCGGCGCGATGGAATGACGCCAGGAATCACTTTCCGCATCTTTTCGATGACTTCCGAATGTTCCACGGGAGTATTCCACATGCCGTACACCTGCATCTGCAGGGCCTTATCTTTGTGCTTGAAGAGGCCGGCGAATTCCCCCGTCGCTTCAAGCACGATGAATGCGACGGTAGCTGGTGACTTAGGATTCTTGGGATAAGCCCGCACTCCGAGAATGAGTCTCCCCTTCTCGGATACAATATGCGTCTGAGCCAGACACCCCCGCTTCTGCTTCGCGAGCAGATAGCTGACAAGGTTGAGGTCAGAGAGCTGGTGGTTCGGGATGATGACGATCTCCCGTTCCTTGCGCATTGCACGGGCAGCAGGGTCCCCCTGCACCATAGTCACCCCCGGAGGAAATGACTGCTCGGCATAGCCGAGTGTGGCTTCGCCACCTGGTTTTTCCGAAGAAAGTGATTGTGGTTGACTCATGCATACCTCCATACTTTCGAACATTGATGAGAAAGGACAGGTGGCGTACTCTATGTACGTAGGAGTATTATAGCACAAATATATAGTTTGTAAAGGTGTTTGCGGATATAACAAAACGGAGGCTTAAAACCTCCGTTTTCTGTTATTTTCCACCACTAATTTCGTATGTGATAGTTACATTTGAGTGATACTGATTCTGCCCCGTTGGAAGCACTGGAGCAGGAGATACATCAGCAGCCATTGCCTTTGAATATTCCATTCCCCCGCGACCAAAATATGGAATCGCATTGTTCTCATTGAAGTTTGCAATGCGCACCAACTTTACGTTAAGTTGACCAGCAAGCTTTTCTGCCTTCTCCTTTGCTTGAGCAATCGCCTTTGCGCGTGCCTCAGCCTGAACCTTGTCCGTATTCTCTACCTTGAAGTTTAACTGACCAACATCGGTTGCACCATTCTTCGTAACAATATCAAGGATATTTGCTGCATTATCGAAGTTTTTGCTTCCGCGCATTGTAAGCTCAATACGCTGCGAAACCATATATCCACGAAGCTTCTGTGTTCCCGGAACACATGGCTGTGCATATCCCGGCGCTGCGAGTGGGCACACCTGCTGCACATAATCATACTGTGGCTGAAGATCATACGAAAGTGTCTTTATATCATCCTTCGAGAGACCTGCTGCAGTCAACGCATCGACAAGCTTCTGCATTGTACTGTTCACAAACTCACTTGCGAGCTTCTGCTCTTTAGCCTCTTTGCTTACACTAAATGAAAGCGTTACGACATCTGCGGTTGCATATGCGTCACCTTCACCATTAACCGTTACCGTAGCAATCTGCTTATCTTTTGCAGATTCATCCCCCATGCCTTTAATAGCTGAAATACCTACAGCACCCATCAAAAAGATACCTGCAACAAGAGCTGCGGTGCCGACGCGCACAAGAAGCGTTGATTGTGTTTCTGAAATCATAAATATAGTGATTAATTACATTAAGTATAACATGACCCCCTGCAAGTTGTGACAAAAAACAATAAAACACGATTACTCGTGTTTTATTTCCAGAACTTTTTGACTAATTCATTAAATGCCGCCCCACGAGCAAACTCATGAAGGAATTTCTCAAAAGAGGAACCTCCAGGAGAAAATGCGATAATTGCCTTCTCCCCCTTCGCTAGCCCCAATGTCAATTCCCACGCCTTGCGCACACATTCCTCAAGTGTCTTATATTGGACTGGATCCACCTTGAGGTATTTCGCCTTTTTGAGTGCAGCAATGAGCTTCGTCGTCCCTGTTCCTTCGAGAAACACAATTTGCTCCTTTGGAAGCGTGCTGCGCAGTGCACGTGCGAGGTCGTCATAATGAAGCTGCTTATCAGTTCCCCCAGTAATCAGGATGAGTTTTTCCTTCGGCATCTTCCCGAAACGAGTGAGCACGGCAGCAACCCCATCAGGGCTTGTTGCGCAACTATCGTTTATGACGGTAATATGCTTATCAGCATATACTTCTTCCTGACGCATCACTGGATTCTTGAGTGCGAGAATATCTTTTTCGCTCACATTTATTTCGGGTGCAAAGAGTTTTACCGCAAGCAGTGCGGCAAGAAGATTCTGCAAGCTGTGTGGTCCCCGCTCTCTAAGAAATCGATCGACGCGCACTAACTTTTGCTCGATCCCTGCTGCTCGAAACACGGCATAACCGTCACGAACAAATAATCCATTCTTTCGCGCCGGCAACTCTTTGCGACTCGTAAAGAAAATCATACCTTGCGGTTTCATCTTGAGGAAAAATGATGTCCATTTATCCTCCGCATTAAGCACTAGGAAATCTCCACTAGTTTGATTTGCGAATATTCCGCCTTTCGCAGTGGCGTATTGTTCGATTCCTCCATAACGATTCAAGTGATCAGGGTAGATATTCGTAATCACTGAGACGTGTGGTGCACGCTTTGCCCCCGGCAGGAACTCAAGTTGCCACGAAGAGAGCTCAGCGACGACGGGAATATCTTTTCCTTTGATGCGTACGATCTCTTTCAGCAATGCATTCTCTGGAGTATTACCTGAAGGGCGTGTCTGTGGCCATTTCTTCGCGAGTAAATTCGCGATCCATAACGTCGTCGTCGTCTTTCCGCGGGTCCCCGTGACCGCAACAACAGGCTGCACGGCCGTATCGAAGAAAAGTGTCACGTCATTCACGATACGCTTCCCCGCCTTTCTTGCGATTGCGAGAAATGGTGACTCACGAGGTACGCCAGGATTTGCAACAACGATGTCGTGTGCAGCAAAATCCTTTTCATCATGTTTCCCTAGCACATAACGAACCTTTACATCCTTGAGTGCATCGATACTTGGTTTAAGTACCTTGCGCGTACGCATGTCTGTTGCGGTCACCTTTGCTCCTTTACTTGCGAGCCATTTTGTCGTAGCAACACCTCCGCCATGAAGCCCAAGCCCCATCACGAGCGCCTTCTTGCCTTTCAAATTTTCCTTTTCCATGGGGTCATCATAGCATATTTGGATTGTTTTAAAAAAGCACACCATCGTGCGCTTTTACCAGAGACTTGCCCCTGGAGAATATATTTTCCAAGTATTCACTCTCGTCGTATCTACTAGTTGCGGCTGTGAACTTGCCACAAATCCTGGCTCGTTAATCAATCTATCAATAAATGCATACTCGATACCATTGGATATATAAATATAACAACTTATACTACCAACTTTATCCGCTGTAGGCTCAGACGGTATTGCACTAATATAAATTGGTGCCAAACCAGGGATTACATTATTCGCGGAAAACGAACCCCAGAGCGCACATTCTGAACGCGTCAGACCTCCTGTGCTTGGGTAAGACCCATTCGCGTCATAATACATATCGAGAGCCAACTTCACCTCACGAAAATCAGAAACACGTTTTGCGAGCCTTGCTTTCACACGCGCAGCGCCAATGGTCGCAAGTATGACACTTGAAAGCAACACCATTGTCGCAATGACAACAAGTAGCTCAACAAGGCTAAATCCGCGCTCATATTTCATGTACCTATTATACACGAGGAATTGGCACGCTCGACTGAAATATCAAAAAAACTATAATAAATGTTACTAGAGTCCAAACAACGTCTGTAGAGCAATAAAATAAACGCCCAAGGGCGTTATATTTTAATCAAGATGTTCACGCAAAGCTTTCAAGATACTCGCGGATTCATTCGTCTGCACTACGAGTATGCGTGCGGATGAATTATCAGCAGAAATATCAAGGAACGCTGCCTCGCCAGGAGTACCAACGAGCTGCGCATTCAATGCAGGGTTAAGCGCAAGGCCGAACGCTGAAAGACTTTCGATGATGCGATTGCGCACCACAGGTGCCCCTTCTCCAATAGCAGCAGTAAAGACGAGTGCATCGAGTCCACCAAGGACTGCGATATAACTCCCTACGGTCTTCACGACTTGATACACAAAGAGATCAAGTGCGAGCTTTGCCTTTTCGTCACCCTCCCCCGAGAGCCTGATGATATCGCGCATATCACTACTTACTCCAGAGAGTCCGAGAAGTCCAGATTCTTTATTGCAAAGCGTCTCGATCTCCGCACGAGTCTTCCCTGCCGAAAGTAGTGCAAAGATAATGCTTGGGTCAATAGTCCCACTACGCGTCCCCATCATCAAGCCCTCAAGCGGAGTAAAGCCCATCGATGTATCAATGGTCTTTCCGTCACGAAGTGCGGTAATGCTTGCGCCGCTGCCGAGATGAAGCACGATCGTGCGCGTAATTGCAACCTCAGATGCATGTTCATTCAGTCTATCCCATATTGAGGCGACGGAGTGTCCGTGGTATCCATAACGTGCAAAACCAAATTCATCAACCACTTTTGCAGAGAGGCCATAACTCTTCGCCACGTTAGGCATCGTGTGATGGAATGCACTATCGGACGCTGAGATCAGTCTTGTATTCGGAAGTGCAGCGCGAATGAGTGCGAGCTCGAGCCGTGCAGGATGTATATGGAGCGGCGCAAGATATTCCTGTGCCTCAAATTTCTCCATAAATTCATCATCCACGACACGATGCTCTGCGAAATAATCTCCAGGGGCAACTGTGCGCACTGCAATCGCACCAATCGTGGCGATACCACGGGCAGTACAATCAGCAATCACACGATCAATCGCATGCTGAAACTCCTCGGAAGTGATCATCACTTCGATTCGTCCTCCATCAGTCACTGCGAGCTTGAACTCCTGTCCAACTTTTTCAAAATGCCAAACAATGAGTTTTTCATTGCCCTTATAGAGTGCGTATTTCTTGGAAGAACTTCCGATATTTACAATTATTTGTTCCATGTCCATGCGTCAATTTCATCAGGATCCATTCCGTGTTCAATAATATACGAGCGGTGTGCTTTGAGCTTCTCCTCATACTTTGCAACAATTCCCATTCCAAAGTCTCGTGCTATCCAGTCACGCTCCATGAGGGTTGTGAAGATATCAATTACGAGATGGTAACGACTTGTCTTGTTGCGCACATGCATATCAAATGGAGTAGTCGTTGAACCACTCTCAGAGTAGCCGTGCACATGGAAACGGTTCGGGTTTGACTCATGAGGATTATCAAACAAGATTGCTTTCACCGCCTCGGTATAACCGTGGAAATTGAAAATGACTGGCTTATCCACCGTGAAGAAATCATGGAAGTGTGGGCGTGGTGGCACACAATCAGTTCCTCCGATTCCATTCAATGCCGAGAACTCGAGCACATTCACGAAACGCGTGCGCAATGTTGGATACTCGTCCTTTGCAAGCGAGATAGCAGCTAGTGCCTCCTTCACCATGTAACTACCTGAAGCAGCCATCACGATTTCTGGATTTTCATCACTTGCGAATTGCCACGTACTGATTCCGTGTTTCAGCTCCTCCTTCGCTTCCGCATCAGTAAGCCATAGTGGTTCGTCGGTCTTTCCTGCTGCAATCACGTTGATCGAATTCTTTGATTCCAAGCAGTGCTGCATTACGAGTGCTGCAGAGTTTGCATCTGCGGGGAAATAAACGTGCACAAAATCTCCGTGACGAGAAAGCATATCCGAGATGAATCCTGGATTCTGGTGTGAGAAGCCATTATGATCTTGGCGCCAACTTGATGACGTGAGGATATAGTTCGCAGAAGGACAATCGCCTCTCCATGGAAGCTCAAGACAGATACGAAGATACTTCGCGTACTGATCCACCATGCTCGTAATCACCTGAACGAATGCTTCATATGAAGCGAGTACACCATGGCGACCGGTCAAAATATAACCCTGCATCATTCCCTGCATCGTATGCTCAGAGAGCATTTCATAGACATGTCCACCAGGAGCTAAGTCCTTATCCCATGGCTTTCGAGGCCAATTGAATGAACGAGTCGTTGCCTTAAATACTGCATCGAGCTTATTCGAGTAGGTCTCATCTGGAGAAAAGAGTGAAATATTGCCTTGCTCCTTATTGGCCTTCATGACCTCTGCAAGATAGATACCTACTTGCTTCATCGAGCTTGCTACATCGATACCACGCTTATCCGTCGTCTTGAGCGCGACTTCAGGAAGTGTGAGCTTGAGCAATTCACGAGTTGCAGTACATGCATGCTTGGTGCTTCCCATGCGCAAGTGCTCATTTGGCACAAGCGACATGATCTCATCGGTAAACTTCCCATCAACAAAGAGCTCATGGAAGTTATATGAGCGCATCCACGCCTCCACTGCCGCGCGCTGCTCGGGATCGGTGCGCGCCTCGAGTCCAACAACTTGGTGCGAGAGACAATTATCCTCATACTTCTCACCCTGCAATTCCTTGATACCTGACCAGCCCTTTGGTGTACGCATCACAATCATTGGAAATCGCGGTGCAACCACCTCAACACCAGAGCGTGCTGCCTCTTGGATCATGCGAATTTCTTCGTATGCCTGGTCAAGCGCACGGATCATCTGTGCATCAACGTCGCCCTTATATTCATCAACGATCATCGGAGCATAGCCATAGCCATGGAAGAGATCCATCAATTCCTCATCGCTCATACGTCCGAAGAATGTGGGACCTGAGATCTTGTAGCCATTTAAGTGGAGCACAGGGAGCACGGCACCATCCTTCTTTGGGCTAATGAGTTTATTTGCATGCCAAGCAGTCGCGAGCGGACCTGTCTCAGCTTCACCGTCTCCAACAAGACAAGTAACGATCAGTTCGGGATTATCGAGCACCGCACCATATGATGATGCGAGTGAATAACCAAGTTCCCCACCCTCAAGAATCACTCCGGGAGTCTCAGGACTTGAGTGGCTCGGGAAGCCATATGGCCAACTAAACTTACGAGCAATCTCTGCGATGCCTGCTTCGTCACGAAGAATTGTTGGATGAAACTGTGTAAGCGAGCCCTCGAGAAAAACATTCGCCTGAAGTCCAGGAAAACCGTGTCCTGGTCCAAGGACGAACATCATGTCGACATTCTTCTCAATAATCAGACGATTAAGGTGCGCATAAAGGAAATTTATTCCTGGAACGCTTCCCCAGTGACCAAGCAATCGTGGCTTGATATGTTCTTCGCGAAGCGGCTCCGTGAGCATATAATTTCCGCGTAAATAAATCTGAATGGCAGAGAGATAATTCGCGGCGCGAACATATTTCTGCAAACGAGCAATGGTGTCATTTTCAGTCATGCGCCTATTTTATCACAGAAAATGAAAGAACTTGAACGAGCTAAATTCAAGATCGCACTGCTCTTTATTTGTAGAAACTATATTCGGTCGTTCTTTGACTTTTGTCCAAGACGCTATAGTATGACAGCAGATTGTTCTCAGAAAGGAACTCCTATGAGCCTCACTGTTTCTCTCGTGCAGTACCCCTCGAACCCTGCAACGCAGATGGCCAAACATGCTGCCGGCGTATGCAAGAATCCGCACATCCCCCAAATGGGCGCCCCCGGCGTCGATGTGCGCAAGGGACTTTTCCAGGTCTCCCACCACACGACCCTCGCGCATACGAACCTCACGTTCGCCATCGATGGCCTCTCCGTCAACGGCTTTACCTTCGGTGCACACCTCGCGAACATCTACTACAACAGCGATCAGCGTAGCGGAAGGTTCTGCAACGATATGTTCGGGAACCCCGATATCCTTGCGCTCGCTGAGCACATGCAGACGTACTGGAGCTTGGACACGAAACAACTCGAAGCGGCCCTCAACTTCATCAAGAAGGGTCTTCACCTCTATGCGTCACACCTCGACGAAAGCACACAGCTCATGAAGCTGTGGGCAAAAGAGGAACGTCCGTACATAAAGACCGACATGCTCGAAAAGAGCGGGGCGCGCAACTTCGCACAGGAACAACTGCGCATGCTTGTCCCGACGATATTCCCAAGCGGGACCGATATCACACTCAGCCTCACGGCCATCTTTTCGCTGTGGCACACCGCGCACTCTCCGGAGATGCGTGCGCTCACTGATAAGATGCGTGACATCGTACTCGAACTCTGGCCCGATATCGACTATATGTTCGACGAGAAATCACGTCGTGCATATGATTTCGTTCCGAAGTTCGAAGGAGCTCCGCACCTCACGAGCGACCCCGTCGCTCGGTTCATTGGGCACACGGGCGACTTCGGAAAGATCATCGTCCCTGACGAGGAAGACATGTCCCCTGTGGACCTGCTCCCTTATCGTCCCAAGTACATGGACAACAATGGTATCGAAGTCCATTCGGAAATCGAATACTCTGTTGCAACCATGGGGCAAGACCAGAGGCATCGCTCGATCCGCCGCACGGAACCTCGTTTTACGGGTGGCTTCTATATGCCCCCCGTCATCGAGGCGTGCGTCCCCAAGGACATCGTCCTTGCGTACATGGAAGAATGGTACGCCCTGCGTACACTTCTCCCCGAGAGTCTCGTGCTCGCACTTGCTCCGTATGGCGCAGTGGTGCAGTACCGCAAGTTCGCCCCGATCAATGCGTTCGCGCATGAGCAAGCCAAGCGTGCCTGCAAGCTCGCGCAAGGAGAGATTCGCAAAGGAGCACTCCTCCTTCGCGAATCCATTCTGGCTTCAGGTGTGCCCAATGCAGCAATCGCAGCAGAGCTCATCGGCTCACCCTGCTGCCGCAACGGCGGCACCTGCACCGAAGGGCTTTACTACTGTGGTATCAGTCTTGCCGCGATTCGTAGCGGAGACCTTTCAGCCTGCTTCGGTCCGTTCAAAGTGTAAGCATCAAAACAATGCACTCGCCCTTCGGGGCGAGTTTTCATTAAAAAATCCGTCATGCGGATTTTTTAATTAAGCAGCTGCTCTTTAATAAGCTTCATCTCTTCCACCTTTGCGGCGAGATCGGAAGTTGCGGCATACACAGCTTCTACTCCATTTTGTGATCCATAGAAGAAGTGTGTTCCCGCATACTCTCTAATCGCAGCGAGGTCATCCTCAGCATGCCTGCTCCCGATAACAACAAAGCCGATCTTACGAGTTCCGAATTCACTGACTGGCAAATCATAGAGCGAGAGCGAATTCGACGTTCCATCCTTTTCCTTAACGAGCAGTCCGCCTTGGAATCGCGAATCGAGCAGCCACGCATTTTTGTTCTTCCAAGAAAAACGTGCCTGCCCGAATGGCTCAAATGAATGCTCTTCAGTAAGTGTCGCCTTCATGAGGAAACTCTTTTGAGTATCTGAGTATGAAAGTAATTTTGCGAGATCTCGTGGTGTTGTTGTCGATACAGTGAGGCTCGTGCCTCCACTCCACTCTGTGCTCATCATCCCGATTGCCTTCGACTTCTCATTCATGTAGTTGCGAAATACTTTTTCTCCGCGTAACTTTACAATTCCTTTTGCGGCAATATCGCTTCCATCAAAGAGGAGTGGGTAAAGCAATGCGCCAACTTGCACAGCACCGACATCGGTTGCTCTTGCGCTCGCAACATCTTTTCCCTTCACTAATTTTTCAAAATCAATATATTTATATTGATCGATTGTCTCCACTGAGACAAGTGCAGTCATGAGCGCGACGAGTCGCCCCGGATGCACCAGCGCGTCCTCACCATGACTCCAGAGCACTTGACCTGTCTCTTCATCAAACACCGAAAATGCCTGTGCACTCACCTCGGGAAGCGCTCCCGTATCACGCATATAGTAGCGCATCTCGTTGCTTGGAAGCGGAAGTGTACCACCCGTTACGTGCATGCGGGTATTCACACGCACAAGACCGAAAAGTTTTTCGGCATCGGGAGTCGAGAGCCTGATACACCCACCAGAATACCCCTTAGGAACATCCGTACCATCCTGATAGGTCGGCCATCCGTGAATAAAGAAATTTCCGTAAAATTGCATGCTCCATGGCATCCACGTATTCCCAATCGAAGACAAATGCTTTGTCTCCTTCGTCTTCACCGCATAGTCACCTGCAGGTGTCTCCCAAAATGTCCCTGGACGACCTATTGAAAGAATAGAAAATGACGCAACGGTTGTTGTCCCCTCAGTGACTATAAGCGTTTTCGCATCAAGGTTCACACTGATCTCACGCTCATCAGACACCGGGGCATCAATAACATTACTTCGACCATCGAATAATACAGAGAGTGCAGCAAAATCTTTAAGTGATATTTGATTTGGAGGTAATGCTGCAGTATTGGTCGCAGGAGCACTGCCGACGGCTGCTGCAGTCATCTGCGCACCATGAACATTCGGAAGAGCAGAGGCAAAAGCGATAGCAAAAGCCGCACCAGAGCAAAGCGCCCCAGAGAGCATGAACAATTTTGCATGTGTTGGTGCAGTGCGCATGAAAAGTATCAGTCGCGGAAAGCGGCCACTTATCTAGAGTTTACATGGTATTGATGCCCCACACAAACTGTGGATAACATATATATTTCAAATAGATTGGTGTACAATATGCACATATAAGCAAATAACCATAGTATATGCATAAACATTTACTTCCCTATCGCGACAACTTCTTCGAAGATTTTTTCACCGGGGACATGCGTCTCCCAAGTCTATTCGAGGAGCGCACCGGTAGACTCCTTGGATTCCCTCGCATTGATGTACGCGATGAAGCAAAGCATCTCGTCGTCACTGCAAACATCCCTGGCATAGCAGCAAAAGACGTACATATTGACGTTGAAGATAATATGCTCACCCTCAGCGGAAGCGTCTCGCGCGAAGAAGAGGAGGGTAAAAAAGATTCGGACTACTATCGCATGGAGCGAGAAGAAGGGTCTTTTGCTCGCACAATCACACTTCCTACTGGAGTAGATCGTAGTGGCATTGAAGCGAAAACGAAAAATGGTGTACTCACAATCATCCTTCCGAAAAAATCAGAGGAACAAAAATCGAGAATCAACATCAGAGAAGAATAAGAAAACCGCCGGCCCGAGGCCGGCGGCGTTGTTTACTTGTGCACTGCGATGAACAGCGCTCCGTGCGTGTTCTTCTCACTCGCACCTTCACGGATGATGTCGAATTGCATCACCTCGGGAAGGGATTCGGTGCCTGTGGCTGAGACAATATCTCCGAGCATGAAGCGAGCCTCATGGATCCCGGAGACACTCTCGACAAGCGGGACCGTGACGGTCTTGCCGAAGAGTTCCGTGCGCAGCATGAGCTTTGCACCCGCCTCAGCATTCACCGTCGCAGTGATCTCACTCACTGCATAACGCTCCGCCCGAATGGACTCCGTACCCGATGCGCTCGTCACGATTGACTTCGCAGATTCGGTCAGCTCGCCTTGCACGGAAGAGCCGACCCACCTGTTCTGCGTGACGACGTGGACATTGTCCGCACCCTGCACGGAACCCATCGTGAACTGCGTCCCCACGAGCGAACCGCCCGAGTTGCAGTAGATGGTCTGAATGCTGTAGCCACCCGAAAGCGTAATGCTGAAGGTAGGCCGGTCGCCATAGTTCACCCGCACGCTGGTCGGACTGATCGCCGCGCCCGTGTCGCACTGCGTGCTCACGAGAATGGGTTTGTCGAGAGCAGAGTCATCATGACCCCTGCTGCCGGAGCACGCTGAAAAGGTGAGCAGAAGCAGCACGGAAACCAAGGAAGAGGCCGTATTTCGATTGATGCGCACGAGCGCCCCCTGTAAAGAAGTTGTCCTAGACAATATCTAACACATGTGTTCATATTTTGCAAGACAAAAAACAGGGTCTCCCCTGTTTTTCTAGTAAAAGAGTGAAATTATTGCCGCAACGCCAGCGACTGACATCATGCCGATCGTCACCCACCCAAGCGTGCTGAGGAGCCTGCTGTTTGCGTACTCACCCATGATTTCCTTGCTACTGCTTATCTTCACAATGAAAACAAGAGCTATCGGCGCAACGATGCCGTTTGCAACTGCGGAATAGATAAGTGCTTTCATTGGATCAAGTCCGATGAAATTCAATCCGATTCCAATAACCACAGAAACAATGATGACGCCATAGAATGCATACGCCTCTTTGAGCTTGCGGTAGAGACCGTGCTTAAAACCGAAACTCTCAGAAATAGCATACGCGCTCGAACCCGCAAGCACGGGGATCGCGAGCATACCAACGCCTACGATACCAATGGCGAAGAGATAGAAAGCCAGATCGCCCGCAAATGGTCGTAGTGCCTCGGCTGCGTCTGCCGCAGTTGCAATGTTCGTCACCCCATGCGTGAAGAGGGTACCCGCACATGCAGCGATAATGAAGAACATGACAAGATTCGAAAAGAACATTCCACTCACCACATCTTTACGCATCTTCTTGATCGTTCCTGGTTCGATATTCTGCTGCCAAAGATTTTCATCTTCCTTTCCCTGCAAATTCTGTTCTTCGACTTCTTGTGCAGTTTGCCAGAAGAAAAGATAAGGAGAAATCGTTGTACCCAAGATGGCGCAGACCAGAAGAATTTGATCCTTATCAAAGGTCATGGAAGGCATCGCAAGGTGCCTAAATACATCTGGCCAGTTCAGTTCACTCATGAGTGCAGCAAAGATATATGCGAGAAGAGTGAATGAAAGATATTTCAAAATCTTCGCGTACCGCGCATATGTGGTAAAAATTTGGAGCAACGCACTCACAACACCAAAACCAATCACAAGAAGAGCGAAACTCATCTTTGGGAATATGAGCTGCACTCCCTGCGCCATCGCACCAAAATCCGCACCGATGTTGAATGTATTCGCAATAAGAAGCACTGATGTAATAAGATACAGTGTCCAGCGGGGATAGTTCTTGCGAATATTCGCTGCAAGGCCATGACCCGTCACCAGCCCAATGCGTGCACACATTTCCTGCACTGTAGCCATGAATGGAAACGAAAAGGCAGAAAGCCAAATGAGCTGTGGTCCATACTGCGCACCTGTTTGAGAATAGGTCGCAATTCCTGATGGATCATCATCTGCGGCGCCCGTAGTGAGACCCGGACCGATCGTCTCCCAGTATTCTTCCGCAACCTTGAATGGTTTTTTACTAATGAGCATCTGCTCCTCTTTTTGGATGAACTCTATGCCTTCATCGAGCAGCTTCGAGGGTTCCTCAAAAGCTTTCTCGAGTGCATGTTCGAATTGTTCTTCGTTCATAATATGTTTGCTTCATCATATCATAAAACGCCGTAAACAGGCGTTTTAGAGCTCGCGAATCAATGTACGCTTATAATCCTCATCTTTCAAAATACTGATGCCCCGCAATTCCAGTGGCGCAAAATCAGACCAAGAATATATAGTGATATGCGTCAGAGGAACTTCAAAACTTGGCCCAAGCAGCGCAGAGAGTCCATGGTAATACTGCTCGATCCCCGGCACATGCACGCGCTCAACAATAGCGCGACGAATATGCGGAGGGACATCACTTTTCCCCGCCTCCATGAGTCGCTCTCTTGTATAAATTTCCTCATGTAACGAGTATCTTCCAAGGCGCTCATATGACCAATCTTGCGCTTTCGCCAATGTCTCTAGATTTTGTAATGTTTCATTAAATTGCTGGAACTCTTCAACCAAATCATGTACGCGTCGTGCATTATCGGACACAACGATACTAATATGAAATTCTGATTTCAGTGTTAATCCATTTGAAGCGCCAACCACCTTGATCTCCTCGGGTATTTCCAAATGTGCAACACCAAGCATGAGGGTGCAGTCGTGGCTATTGAACTTGATTTGCGTCGGTAATAACATAACAATCATTATAGCAAACAAAAAAGAGGCACTCGCCTCTTTGTTGCTATTCCACTACACGGACTATTCGTGCAGATTTTTCTGCCTTTTTTATAGTAACACTCTCCCCCGTTTCAAGTGCAATAACCTCCTCCTGATTGTCCGCATAGATATTTGCGGGGCCTCGCGTCAGCTTGAGGACGACGGTGCGTTGCTCCGCAAGTACGACATGATCCGCTTGCTCTGTACTATTATTGAAAGCGAGCCCGATTCCTGTCTCGAAATAACTATCGGTAATACTACGATAATAACCCGTTGACCCAAATGGTGTCGCAACCACCACTCCGTCACCAATGACTTCATGAAGCTCCATACTCCCATCAACGGTGATCTTATAGCGAATACCGTGACGCGGATCAGTATTGTGGACGGTAATGTCATTAAGACCAATCAATGTTTTCCCTTTTGCCTGCGCCTCGAGCTTCCATACATCGGCAATGTGATACTCACCATCGCGTACGCGACGCAAAACTTCTTCATTTTCAAAAGTTCCTGAACCAAACTTACACATCTTGCAAATATTACTATCACGCAGCACGATCTTCGGAATTTCAGGATACATAAACTCTGAGAGTATGAGCGTGCCATCCCCTCCAAAACTAATGACAAAGTCAGGGTTATTTTCCACAATTGTAAAATCATATTTTTTCACGAGATCCGTGATATTTTCTGGATGATTTCCAAATATCAATGCTTTCATCACTTAAGAATAACATCCGCAAGGAGAACAGCAACGCGTGCCGAAATGTCTATAATATATGGTATTATTTACTCATGAAAGCGCACATCGATAGTTTGGCTCATGTTGTCATGGCGATACATGACGACGAAGCACTCCACTCAGGATTTAGTAACGCAGTCGAAATACTCAGTGAGGCAGTTCCTCATCGCAGGAAGATTC
Organism: Candidatus Paceibacterota bacterium; assembly: GCA_035583355.1. Lineage (NCBI taxonomy): Bacteria > Bacillati > Minisyncoccota > Minisyncoccota bacterium. Next base: position 29,035 of record DATEZQ010000003.1, read on the forward strand.
TCGTTGCAGGAAACGGTGGCAGTGCAGGAGAAGCGCAACGCTTCGCACTCGCATTTGTAGTGAAATTCCAAAAGGAACACGAGGCATATCCTGCCCTCTCACTCGCATCGGACCCATCAGTGCTCACCGCGATTGGTAATGATTTTGGTTTTGCTGAGGAGTTTGTACGTCAAGTTGAAGCTTTTGGTGAGGCCGACGATATTTTCGTCGCACTCTCCGTGAGTGGCAACTCAGAAAATGTCATTCGTGCAGCAGTAAGAGCAAAGGAACTCGGCATGAAGACCATTGCCCTCATTGGTAAGGGTGGCGGAAAAATGAAAGGCATTTGTGACGCAGAGATGATCATTCCATCAGAGGACGGATCACGTATCCAAGAAATGCATCTTTTCATTCTCGATGCATTGTGCGCTGAGATGGAAAACAGCTTCAAATAAAATAAAACACCATGCCCACAAGGCATGGTGTTTTTGCAACACACGACCCCGCTGGTGAGCAATACCCTCCCCATGGGACCAGCATGCTATGATGAGCACACAAAACCGTACACCTATGCTTCCTACCATCGAACAACGACTTGCAACCCTGCTCCACGCGAAAGCCACCCAGATTATTGCCGCAATCAAATTACTCGACGAGGGCTCGACTGTTCCATTCATTGCTCGTTATCGCAAAGAAGTTACCGGTAGTCTCGACGATACTCAATTGCGCCTCCTTGAAGAGAAATTGCGCTACATGCGTGAGCTTGAGGAGCGCCGCACTGCGATTATTGCCTCCATCGAGGAGCAAGGCAAGATGACACCCGAACTTCTTGCATCGATTCAGCAAGCAGAAGACAAAACGCGACTCGAGGACCTCTACCTCCCCTACAAGCCAAAGCGTCGCACAAAGGCACAGATTGCAATCGAAGCTGGACTTGATGTACTTGCTGAAAGTCTTCTCAAAGACCCGAGACTCAATCCTGAAACTGAAGCAGTCAAGTTTTTGCGTCCCGCATTCAAGGTCGAAGCTGGAGAAAATCCTGGAGTACCCGACACAAAGACCGCCCTCGAAGGCGCACGTGCAATCCTCATGGAGCGCTTCGCCGAAGAAGCAGAACTCCTGAAATCACTCCGTGGCTACATCATCAAGCACGGCGTCGTCGACGCGAAGGTTAATGAAGGAAAAGAAAAGGAAGGAGAAAAGTTTGCAGACTATTTCGACTACAATGAACCATTAGTACACATTCCCTCACATCGCGCACTTGCACTACTCCGCGCCCAGAACGAGGGAATCCTTTCGATAAACTTGAGGCTCGATAGTGAAAAAGAGCGTCCGAAACTTTCGGATCCACACAATCCATGCGAGGAACGTATCGCAGATCAGTATCATATCGAAGACCGAGGACGCCCCGCAGACCCCTGGCTTCTTGATACAGTACGCCTCTCCTGGAGAGGAAAGATATTTCCTCATCTTGAGACTGATCTTATGGGCAAGTTGCGTGAGCATGCGGAGGAAGAAGCGATCAATGTATTCGCGCGCAATCTCAAGGCGCTTCTCCTTGCAGCACCTGCAGGACACCGTGTCACAATGGGACTTGACCCGGGCCTCCGCACTGGGACAAAGGTTGCTGTTGTTGATGCAACAGGCAAAGTACTTGAACATGCAACCATTTACCCACACCAGCCACACAATGATTGGGAGGGTGCACTCAAAACACTAACCAGTCTTGCGAAGAAACATCATGTTTCACTACTCTCCATCGGCAATGGCACCGCTTCGCGTGAAACAGATAAACTTGCAATTGAACTCATTAAACGTGAACCCGAACTCAAACTCGCAAAACTCGTTGTCTCTGAGGCGGGCGCATCAGTATACTCTGCATCGGCATATGCATCAAAAGAATTACCCGATCTCGATGTTTCCATTCGTGGCGCAGTGTCCATCGCACGTCGCTTACAGGACCCACTCGCGGAACTTGTGAAAATCGATCCGAAATCGATCGGTGTTGGACAATATCAACATGACGTGAATCAACCTGACCTCGCACGCTCACTTGATGCTGTCGTCGAAGATTGTGTGAATGCAGTCGGGGTCGATGTGAATACCGCCTCGAGCCCACTCCTTGCGCGCGTGTCTGGACTTTCAGCAAGTGTCGCACAAGCAATCGTTGCTTTTCGTGAGAAGAAAGGAATGTTTCACACCCGCAAAGAACTCCATGATGTTCCTCGCCTGGGAGACAAGGCGTTCGAGCAGGCAGCAGGATTCTTGCGCATCACAAATGGCGAGGATCCACTCGATGCCTCAGGTGTCCACCCTGAGTCCTATCCTGTCGTTAAGAAGATATTGAAGGACTTAAAGCTCAGTCTGAAGGAGGTCATCGGAAAAAGTGAAGTACTCAAGGCTATTGAGCCAGCCAAGTATGCGGATGCACAGTTCGGTATTCCAACAATTACCGATATCATCAAAGAGCTCGAGAAGCCTGGCCGTGATCCACGACCTGAGTTCAAAACTGCGACATTTACTGAAGGAGTAGAGACACTCAAGGACTTAAAGAAAGGAATGGTGCTTGAAGGAGTAGTAACGAATGTCGCTGCGTTCGGAGTATTCGTTGACATCGGCGTGCATCAAGACGGACTCATTCATATCTCACAGCTCTCAGATACTTTTGTGAAAGATCCCCACACCATCGTGAAGGTGGGTGATGTGGTAAATGTCGAAGTGATGGAGGTGGAGGTAGAGAGGAAAAGGATAGGACTGAAAAGGGTGAAATAAAAGCTAGAGCGAGAGCTCTAGTTTTTGTATTAGTAGTATACCATTGACATTTGTGATACTTATTGTATAACTCATTCAGGCCGAAACCAAGCTCGCAGTTGCGAGCGCTCAAAAGGATGTTCCCATGAGTATGTTCAACTCACCGCAGCAGAACAATACACCCAGAGAAAGAGAGTTCCCCATCTGGTTCTATCTCATCGCGGCTGCGATCGTGAGCATCATCTGTCTCGCCCTCTTCTACCTCGCGATCAAACCTGCCATCGACCAGAAGCGTGCGTATACGCTGGGGAGCACGGTTGGACACAAAGCGTTCACCGCTCGACTCCTTGGTCACGACAACGAAATCATCGGCATCGACGAGGAGAAGACGTTCACCCTCTTCGTGTACTACACCGGCTCGGTCACCTACTACGCCGGGGGGCGTGGCGGTGACACGAAGAACATCCGGACGCAAGGCGGTGATGGTAATTATGACATCGCCAAGTTCAAGCGTCAGATCGCGGAACTCGAAGCCAAGGGCATGAAGCTCGATGAGAGTTCGGTCACGATGGAGCGCTTCCCTGATGGCATGTTCATCGTCGGAAAGCTCAACAAGAAATAAAAATACAGGCGCCAAGGTGGCGCCTGTTTTTATTGGAGGAAATGAAAACCGCCGAGGCGATTTTCAAATTACTTATTTTTCAGATCATGTCTGACGACAAGATAAGTTCCGATCCAAGAACCAATCGCGAGTGGCACTATATACAAATAATTCTGCACATAATTAAGAACACCAAAAGCGATGAGGAAATGCATCAGTGCACCGACACTAGCAGAGGCAAAAGGCCTTTTGTTCGTAACCGCAATCGTATAATAAGCATACATTGCATCGACTATCATGTAAGCAACAAAAACAGTTACGGCGATCTTCAAATCAAAAGTTTGCCAATGCGAGCTTATGTCCATGAAAAAAGTATAACAAATTCATATATAATTACACCTTCTCGTACTCATATTCCAGAGGTAAATGGAGTGCCGTCATGGTAGATATGCGAGATATTTTTGGTGGATAGAAAGATATGACGATTCAAAATTTTCAAGAATATGAAAATCGTTCCCTACTTCATTGACTTCTGTTTGCTGAAATATGTTTCAAGATCAGCATATTCACTCTTGAACATATCGAAATACTCAGCTTGGTTCGAAAAATGAATCACATCGAGACGTGCAAATCTAACCATCTCCCCCTTCCATCCAAAAGAGATGATCGGGGAAAGGCTAAGTTGGCTAAAGTTTTGTCCACAAACAGCGGCCGTACCATTTGGCACTGAAGAAATGAGTTTCTCATCATAACGAGGCAACACGGCTCTTCCCGATGAGATCGCTACAGCAGAACCATCAATGAGTAGGATCGATGCTTCGCCGATAAAGCCCCCTCGCCCGAGAAGCGTAAGGATTTGAACATTCCCTGAACAGCTTTGCTCAGCCAGGTCAAAAATTCTAGAAATATGTGTCGCGACGATCGGAGTAATGCTCCTATAATAATCATAAGTCATTCCGTTCTGATCCCTTTCGAATACTGCAGGGTCTGGCAGATAAGGAACATCAGCAAGCAAAGAATTCTTATCCTGATATTCAGCACTACAATCGAGTATCATGTTCCCTCCTGCATCACGAGCACCCGGTCCATTCGTCTTGAAATCGCTGCAAATTTTTATTATTTCATCTTTTTTTGCATTGAGTGGAATAGTATCCACCATCTGGACGAATGCCTCGCTCCGCTCAGCGCGAACGTCCGACTGATTTTTCATCTGTTTTTGCTCGAAATGATCCGAAATGATACTGATCACAAAACTAACGAACAACAGAGAGAGTAAACCAAAGACGACAACCTCGAATTTGCTAACTTCCTTGGGACTCTTTTGGAGCACGGGAGTATTTGCATCGATCAATGGCTCATTCGACATGGTGGCTTCTTCCCTATCATTCCCCCGATGAATGACAAACAGGAGAATATATATAACAAGGATGACGAACGAAACGCCCGCAAGGACCATACCGAAGAGCGCTCCAAAACCATTATCGTTCGCCATCGCGATCAAACCAAGAATAATACCTGCGAGTGGAAATAAGCCAATGAAAACAAGCATAGAAGTCTTGGCAACACGAGGGACCTTGCTTGAAACTGACGAAATTTCGTTCTCTTTAGAGAGCAACTTTTTTGCACGATACAGGAACATCACCAATAACGGTAAGGCCAAAGGGAACAGCATTGGCTCTTTCAATATGGTTAAAGCACCCACCGCCCCAGTCCCTTCAGGGCCTAGAAAAATAAAATAGAGAAAGAGTATTGCCAGTACGATATAACCCCAACCAACGATTTTAGGAGATCTCATGGATTCATTGTAACAAACATGAGATAGGCGGCAAGCAGTTGGGTGCAATAATGCAAAATGAGATTTGTATTGTGTTACATAAAATACGAATTCATACCTATAGGGATTTAGTCACAAGTCACTAAGTCTTTTGGCGACGAGTCGCCAAAAGACAAAGTGCTCGCTACCCCGACTCGCCGACCGTGAGCACGGCTGGATTTATCACGGCCTTCTAATTATTAATGTATGCTTCGCATGCGAATTAAAAAGAGATTTGCCCTGCGTCACATCCATATTCTGCTCCATGCATTCGCAGAATATGGTGTGCGCCCGGGCCCGCCCTCGGCCACAATGTTCTTTGCCGCAAAGAACATTGGCTTCGCGGCCTCCGGGCTTCAAATCCCTGTTCGCCTCCGAGTGGCCTCTGCGCGAAAGCTTTGCTTTCTTGCAGGCCACTCGGGGCGACCGGGACCGCAAAAAGAAAACACTCGCAGAATTTCTGCGAGTGTTTTCTTTATTGGGTCCCTACAGGGATTTGAACCCTGGCTGGAGGTTCCACAAACCTCAGTGCTAACCACTACACCATAAGGACCATTCGATATATAACATTGCGAGACCCGTTGGGTCTTAAACGTTATGGAGCGATAATAACAGGTTTTCTTGAAAAATCAAGTGACAATAATATAAAAGAAAAAGCATCCTTATGGTAAACCACAAGGATGCGAAACAATACAAACACTAGGCAATAGAACGTAATTGACCCAACTCTTTACGCACTGCATCGACAGAAGGTCGCAGTTCGGGGAGCAGCAGCCAGATATCGTAGAGCGAGTGCCTAAACTTTGCACTCACGTCTCGAAGGATACGATACGTCATATACTGATGAGCAACATAACGCCGAATGACCGACAGCGTCGCCTTCCCTGCCAACGCGTGTGCATGTCGTGGGAGAATATGCTTATCGTCATAGACGATCTCCATAAGCGTATCGACATCTTCGAGCCAAAATGCAACAAGAAATACAATGAACCAATACAACTGCTTACTAAGCAACTTGCAATATGGTCCAAGAGTACCATCATTGAGGAGCGTCAGGTTCGTAAAGATTTCCATGGAATACCTCTTGGTTGTAGGTATGGAAATAGCACGTAACAAAAATTTAACTAGATAAGTTCTACCAAAATATCAAGCATTGTCAAGCTTTTGCTTGCAAAGGATAGTAAGCATGTTACGCTGAATACATGAAAATACTCTTTCTTTTTGGCGGAGGGAAATGGGATAACGATGCCCTCCTGCTCAAGGATTCGTATACTGTGAAAATCGCACGCTCAGCTTCGATTGAGGAGCGGCTCATTACGGGGAAAGGTAAAACACCAGATGAACTTCGCGATGGCGAGAGCACTGCTATGCTCATCACTATGAAGCCAACGGACTATGTCATCGTATTCGATGAACGCGGAAAGAAGTTCTCATCAGAAAAATTTGCTGAGCTCCTCGAGCGTGCAGAGCAGGACGGCAAGCGTGTAGTGATTGCCGTGGGTGGAGCATATGGAATGAATGATGAAGTCCGTGCGCGTGCGCAAAACATCGTTGCATTTAGTGACATGATCTTCCCGCACGATCTCGCACGTATCATGGCGATGGAGCAAGTGTATCGAGGGTTGGCTATTCAGAAGGGCTCCCCCTACCACCACGCAGGTTAAATAGCATATTTTGGCGCATTTTACATTGCTTCACTGCGAGATTCACTCAATGTATGATAATACATCTCGTTAAAATTCTCGCAGTTCCAGCAACGCAAACTGCATCCAAAATCTTCTATTTACAACAATGCGAATTGGAACATTTATCGCAAAGAAAAAACGCACCAAGGGTGCGTTTTTGATTTTGTACTATTACCAGAATTCTTTCACACGAGCAGGTCGTTCCATGGAACCGATGGGCACCCTGATGATGTATTCAACGCGGGGCTGATCAGCCGTGAACCAAAGCGCTTTTCCGACGATGTTTATCGTCCTCTTTTCGATGACTCCGCCATCACGTTGCTCAAAAGAAAGACGCACCTCTCCTTCAGTGAATATTCCTTGTGACGGAAACCCTTCACTATCGAGATTCACGATATAGGCATCTTTCTTCGTATCGCCATCATTCGATACTGCAACAGCAATGACATAGACAACGGCTTTGTGCGGTCGCGAGAGTGGTGAAAGCTTTACCATCTCGGACCACACGACTTTTCGTGCACTCACCTGTAGAGGAATGTAGAGCAGCACGAATACCACAAGCGCGCACCCAACCGCACTAACGAGCAGCGCAGGAACTTTGAGTGCTCTTTTCGTCGCTTTAGCGGAAATGAGCAATGCGAAGAAAAAGAACACACTGAGTACTGTATAGGTAAGCCAGAGCATACGCTCTCCTTTGTTTGGAAATATCCTGCTCAGTTATAGCATGGGGCAATGCACTGTCAACGAAATAAAAACCACTTGATTATTCGTCAAATGGTTCTGGCAATTCAGGACTACGCTCCCAAACAAATCGCTGACGGAGTGCATAGTCATCAATGGTGAGCGACTCAGGATTACTATTACAAAATGCTTCCGCATCGAGCACAAGCTCGCGCTGCGCTGTCGAAAGCCCCATGAGCATACCCATCATTTTGAAATACGCGGCCATGCCATGATGAGGGAGATCCTCGGTGCGTGGTAGATACTCTTCGCCATATGCAAAGAGCTCAATGCTATTGATACGTGGCGCAGCCAGCATGCGTGTAACAGCGGATGTGTGTGCTCCAAAGTCTCCTGCTGAATGCATAGAAGTAAAAGTATCGCGTGATGAAGAGAGAAGATGGCGGAGAGACAGGGGTTCGGTCATAGGGGGATGATAGCAGAGAAATGGGGAAATGCGAAATACTAATGCGATACAGTTACGATGCAGAGGGAAACGTAAAACCGTTCCGGTTTGAGTTTCATTGAGCGCAGGGCCGCACTAAATCAGACATATCAATAGATTAGGGAGGCGAAAAACCTTTTAGGTTTTTACCTCTTGGAACGCTTCGCGTACTAAATCAGATATATCTAATACAAGGGCAAACAAAAACCCTTTGGGTTTGTGTTTGATTGAGCGCAAAGCCGCGCGGAATAGGAGTCGGGACTTGAGCACGACTCTCAAAGTATTAGAGTCCGAGAGAGGACTTTGTCACAAGTCACTAAGTCTCGCTTCGGCTACGCCTCGCTGCGACTAAGTGCTCGCGACCCCGGCTCGGCTACGACCGCTTCGGTCGGAACCTCAGCGGCCGGCTTCGCGGCCTCCGCCTTTCAAGTCCTCGCTCGGATCGCAACGATAAAACAAAAAAGAGCTTGCGCTCTTTTTTGTATCGTTGTGTCCGAGAGAGGACTTGAACCTCCATGGGTTACCCCGCTACCACCTCAAGGTAGTGCGTCTACCAATTTCGCCACCCGGACATTTATTGTGGAGTCACTATAGCAGAACGCCAGAAGAAATCAAGTGCCTTTAAATATTCCTTTAATATGCTAGACTGCGAATACAAACAAAAGGGCACGTGGCGGAATTGGTATACGCGTACGTCTCAGAAGCGTATGGGGAAACCCATGGGAGTTCAAGTCTCCCCGTGCCCACAATGACCAAAAACAATGCGCGAGCATTGTTTTTGTTTGTCATTGCGAGGTACGGAGGGACTTGAAAGACGGAGCCGGGTGCGAGGCGGATATTCATGAAGCTTGGGGCAAGCTTCATACCGCCAAGCAAGACGGAACTACGCCCACAGCGAAGCTTTGGGAGCGAGGACGAGTGAGTCCGGGGAGGAACCACCCTATATTTCTGGAGTGATGAGCGAACAGAAATATAGAGGTGAGTTGACCCCTCGAGTCATCTTCTCTAGTGACTTGTGACCAAGTCTCCCCGTGCCCACAAAACAAAAAACCAGACTCCCGTCTGGTTTTTTGATTATTACATCTGCGCAGGTACTCCCCCACCCATCTTCTTCCCCGCCTTAAGGCTTAGAATAAAGATGATCGTATAAAAGAGGAATCCAACTGAACACAATGGCAAACTATATACGAATGCCATGAATCCATCCGAGAAGAGAATCGGCAATTCTCCTGCAGTAAGATAGCCCGAGAATAATGCGCCAAAAAGTGAAAACCCTGTGACTGCCACCAACAGACCCTTCGTGAATCCATTCTTCACTTGTGCCATGATCATGAGCACGGTGAGTACTGCATACACCAGGAAGCCAGTGTAACACGCAGGATAGCCAAGGAAGTATGGACACTGAGAACCAAAAGCGCATGTTGCGGTAAAGATCTTCACTCCCGAAAGATATCCCGAGAAAGCGAGACCTGCGAGAATAAAACCGAAAATTGTTTTAAACAATGTGGATGTTTTTTCCATATGATTTAGTGTTAACTTAACCATAAGTATAGCATACTTCAATTAGATCATTTCCTTTAGGGTGTTCAAGGCGAGCATTGCACACTTTTCTCGCATCGGACCAATATCTACATGAAGCAAAGCAAGCATATCCTCTCTAGTGAGCGACTTTATCTCTTCTTCGGTCATACCCCTCAGCTTATCGGAAAGCAGCGATGCTGCGGCTTGAGAAATAGCGCAACCGTAACCATCGAAGCTTGCCTCTGAAACCTTTTTAATATTTCCCTCTTCCCACTTGATATACCATGTTAGATCATCTCCGCAGGACACATTCTTTCCTCGGTGCATCAAATCTGCATCGTTCATCACTTGTTTGTGGTGCGGATGCTTATAATGTTCCAAAATATGTGCTTGATAAAGTGAATCCATAGAATTTTAGTCAACAAACAGTTTACGCACTTCTTTTAACGCTTCCACTAATCCATCAATATCACTTTCGTTGTTGTAGAGATAGAAACTTACTCGTGTCGTCGCGGCAACACCAAGCTCCTCATGGTAAGGCAATGCACAATGATGTCCTGGGCGCACAGCAACACCATGTCGACCGAGAATTTCTGCAACATCATGAGGGTGTGCAAAATCACAAATGAATGCGACGTCGCCGATATTCAGTACATCATCATGCTCTGCAATCACATGGACTCCTTCTATCTGCAAAAGTCCCGTAATGGTTTTTGAGACAAGTCCCCCAACATGCTCGTGAATATGCTCAACTCCGATATGCATCAAATAATCGATAGCAGCACCGAGCGCAATCACTCCTCCGATGTTTTTCGTTCCGGGTTCAAATCGATCAGGAATACCAGACCACTCAGCATCATTCTTGCTGACCTCCGCAATCATATGCCCTCCAAAAACCGCTGGCGATAGTGTTTCGAGAAGTTCTCGCTTTACCCAGAGCACCCCCACACCAGTTGGCCCCAAAATTTTGTGGCCTGAAAAGTAAAGCGCATCTGCTCCAAGAGCATGCACATTAACCGGAATATGCCCGATAGCAGCAGTCGCATCCACAATCATAAATGCTGCATGCGCATGGGCGATTGCTGCAATAGTAGAAATAGGATTTATCGTGCCTGTCACATTCGACGCGAGCATGACCGACACAATTGCAGTGTCATCAGTGATCAATTTCTCTGCCTCAGCAATATTCAATCGCACAGAGTCTTTCTGCAGTGCAACGTGCCCGAGCGAAAGTCCTCGACGCTTCACCAACTGCTGTAATGGTACGAGTGAGGCGTGATGTTCCATCACACTCGTCACTACAGTATTTTTTCCGTTTTCCCAAAATGCAGGCGTTTCATCAAGCATACGTATGAGCATGTTTGAAGATTCAGTCGCTCCGCCAGTAAAAATTATCTCGTCTGGCTCCGCGCCGATAAATGCAGCAATTTTATTTCTTGCGTCCTCATAAAGTTCGGTTGCACGCGCTGCTTCAGGAAATATTGCTCGATGCGTATTTGCGCGTGCATGGAGATAATAGTCATCCTGCGCATCAATCACCGCGCGTGGCGTAAGTGAAGTAGCCTGCGAATCGAGGTAGTGCGCACTTCCACTTGCGAGTTGCGGAAAATCTTTGCGAATGCCAATAAGATCGTATGTCATGAATCGAGTATACGTCCGCATAAAAAAGTTGCAAACAAAAAGCCCCCAAGCGGGGGCTTTGCTTACTGCTGAAGATATTCCACGGGGAAGAGAAAGCCTCCAAAGGTGAGCGCGATCTCGAGCTCCTTGAGCTTCGGATTGAACAGGAGGGAGAATTCCTCATTGAGCGACGCGATATCGTCGGCAGTGAAATACTCCGTTGGCTCCAGGCCGTCTTGCCCCACCAACACGAGGTCGACGGAGACCTTCCGCTCAGGGATGTTGAAGGTCAAGCAGACCGTGTTCAGGTTTGGCGTGAAATACTTCTTCGCGAAGAACTTGCCGAGCGCGACGACGAACACCGGCATGATGAGCTCGATGATCTTGTGCGTCTCATCGCGCAAAATCCCTTTGTTCCGATCCAGCGCCTGCTGCGCACGCTCCACGCTCTTCTCCGCGGCACGCACCATCGCTTCGGCAAGAACGAGCTGCTCGATGTTGTGCATCATAAAACCTCCTGGGTTTTCCTGACTTAGAACTACCACACATATTTGCACCTGTAAACCCCTCCCCGTATTTACGCATTTCACCCACTCCACACCATGAAACGGCGAGGATTTCACTTGTGTACCTTAATGGAACGGCGAGAGATTTTTCGCAAGGTTGGCATGTCGGAGCGAGGACCGCAGTGAGACGTATCGGGCATACGATGAACGCGGACCAGAGCGAGACATGCCAAGATTGCGGAAAATATCCCCCGCTACTACTATGCCCACAAGAAACAGCAGAATAAAAAAATAAATCCCATAAGGGATTTATTTTTTTATTCTGCTGTTTCGAAGTCTGTAGATGAACCTCCACCAATAATTGTCTGCTTCATCTTACGACGCACATCACGCACTGCCTTCTCACGTACGTAGTAAAGCTTTGCGCGACGCACTGTTGAGCGCTTCACGAGCTCAATCTCGTTGATTGATGGTGAGAAGAGTGGGAACACGCGCTCTACACCAACACCAGATGCGACACGGCGCACAGTGAATGATGCACCTGCAGTATTGCCGTGCTTCGTTGAGAGCACAAGACCCTCAAATGCCTGCAAACGGTACTTCTGCTTTGCCTTATCTTCAAGGACCTTCACCCAAACACGTACCGTATCACCGGCAGTAAGTTCGAGCTTCTTGCGAGACTCCATGTTGACTGGGGTCGTTGTAATTTTGCTGATCAATTCCGTATTCATAGTGGAGTCAATCTATCACAAATGCTGTTTTTTGGCAAGCCCCATAAGGGTTTATTACTTACAGATGCACAGTACCTTGCATGACATAGTACCATATGCTATACTGGTTTAAGCATTGTAAACATATTTATTACCTATGGACCAAGAAGCAAAAGCACAATTACGCAAAGGCCTGCTTGAGTATTGCATTCTCCTTGCGGTCGGAAACGGAAAAGCATACGCAAGCGATATCATCGAGGCGCTCAAGGTAGCAGACCTCATCATCGTTGAGGGAACACTCTATCCCCTACTTACACGCATGAAGAATAATAGTCTGCTTGAGTATAGTTGGCAGGAATCACCGAGCGGCCCACCGCGCAAGTACTATGCACTTACCCCCTCAGGCAAAGCCCTACGCGGACGGCTCGACAAGACCTGGGACGATCTCATTACTTCCGTTTCATTACTCCGCCGTTAATTCATTACCATGGAAAAGATAACTCAAATCTCAATTAATTCCGTACTCTTTGCTCTCGAGGAGAGCGCATATAATAAACTCTCTTTCTATCTCGAAGAAATTCGTTCTGCATTTGCAGATGAGACGGGTGGGCAAGAGATACTCAAAGATATCGAGGCGCGCATCGCAGAACACCTCAAGAATCGCAGTGAAGCGGTTATATCTATAAAGGCAGTTGACGAAGTCATTGCCACCATGGGTACAGTAGCGGAGCTTACCGGACAGACGGAGACAAGTACGTCAAAGGCAAAGAAGGTTACATCAGCATCTGCTCAAGCAGAGCGACGACTCTATCGTGATGAAGATAGGGCGATTCTCGGTGGCGTCTGTGCAGGAATTGCTGCCTATCTTGAAGTAGATCCAACATGGGTACGCATCGCATTTGTCATACTCATGTTCTTTGGTTTTGGACTCATCATACCGATATACATTATTCTTTGGCTTATTGTTCCTCCCGCCTCAACTACTGCAGAGAAATTAGAAATGCACGGCAACCCCGTTACCCTGCACACTATTGTCGACACGGTCAGGGAGCGCGCCCACGATCTCTATGGAGAAAAGTCAGCAAAAGATGGTACAGCGAAAGAGACAACGCACAAGGAAGACAAGGGAGAACATATCAGAATGCGCATCCATACTGTCGCCGCACGAATCGCGCAGGTATGTGGCACAAGCATCCGCATGATAGTCGGCATAGTGCTCTCACTGATCGGCCTCGGAATGATCATCGGATCAGCTGCTGGCACTACCGCACTACTCTCAGTGGACAAAGCAAAGGAAGTCGGCGATTTCATTGCATATGCAAACGCTGCCCCATTTCTCAATATCGCAATCGCTGCACTCGCACTACTCATTGCAATACCAGGACTCTTCATTCTTTTTGGAGGGATAAATGTACTTCGAAGGAAGGCGGTCGTGCAAATTCGCTACGGCCTCGCAATCTTTGGTATCTGGATGCTTGCACTAACCGTTATTGTCATACTTGGTACTCATTTTGGAATTCGCTATGCTGAATTCGCTGGAAAGTCACGCAATAATGTTCAAGTCACGATATCCCAAGGGACACTTGTGCCTCCTCCAGCTCCTCTTCCACCAAGTGGAGATGCTGGGGAAATCACTATTGCTCCTGCATTGTAATGTAATAAAAACATCCCTAGGGATGTTTTTATATTGCTATATCAAGCACTTGAAGCGCATTCACAAAATCAAGAGGGAGCGGTGCGACAAACTCCATTAGGGCATTCTTTGTGGGATGCCTAACCGCAAGTCGCTCTGCGTGCAATGCAAGATGCTCCATTCCAAGAGCTGCAGCCGTCCCATAACGGGAATCTGCAATAATAGGAAATCCTTCTGCTTTTGCATGTACACGAAGCTGGTGCGTACGGCCAGTCTTTGGAGCAAATCGTACTAGACTATATGTCTTTCCTTCAGCGACACCAACTCCAATCAGTGAATAATCTGTATGCGCGGATCGTAATGTTCCTCGCGCAAATGGCGGCACCGTCCACTCTCGATAGTCCGTACGGTTACGACCAATTGGATGTACTATGCTACCAGTCTTTTCCTTAGGAGCGCCCTCGCAGATTGCGAGATATTGTTTTGTCACCTCTCGCGCAATGAATTGCTGCTGGAGAGGCCAAAATGCGGCATCTGTTTTTGCAATGAGCACCACACCACTCGTCTCCCTATCAAGGCGGTGCACGATGCCTGCGCGAGGTGCATAGCGACCACTATCGAGGGTATGGAGGCCTCCAATGTCAGTATTCCCCGGATAGCGCGCAAGCACCCAATCAGTGAGCGAGGGCTCCTCGGTGCGACCATCACTATGCACTACAAGACCCGCAGGCTTATTGACTGCGAGCAATGCGTCATCTTCATAGATTATTTCCACAGAGGGAATCATGGAGATACTATAGCGTAGAATACGGAATAGGAAAAGAAAAGCGCCTCAGCGCTATTCTTTTCCTAAAATCACGCAAATTACGTGCACACGTTTCGATACTAATACATACTCGAAAGGTTTTCCTTAATCTTCTCGAGTCTTTTCTCTTCTAATTTTTTTCTAAAAAGCTCGATGAGGGTATCACGTTCATTCCCCAAGGTACCAAGATTTACCTCCAGCAATGCAACGATTTGATTTACTTCTTTTTCTAATTCTTCGTTACTCATACTCGTTTATTAGACATACTCTGGGTAAACCTCAGCGTAATTTGGCAAATCGAGTATCTTTATCGCGGAGGAGGGTATGTTTTTACCCACCTGAACGTCAACTCCTCCCCCAGAACCCTTTAACATAGATATGGCACTGCTAAGATTGAATGCTTCAGGTGCCTCACCAAGCATTTTTGCATAATCTTCAAATGTTCCTGTTTCCTTATATTGCTCAATGAAACTTCTTTCAATGACTGCAACATTGAGAGTGCTATTATTTCCTGCGAACTTTTCCCAGTATTTCTCAAAAAAATTGAGAATCTGCATTTTCTCACCTTCGCTAATGTTTGGATGCCGCCTCCCCTCCTTGATATCTGCATCTGATGCAGACATCATATCATTACAAAGATTTTCAACGTTCTCACGTGCCACAGCATAATCTCGCAAATAATATGCCTTCTTTCTATTTCCTTCATTTGGGACATGGAAACCACCGGAAACAAATTGACTAAACCATTCAGGGGAACCGGCGGCATACTGCAATACATCACGTGGAGTAGAAGCAACAGAAGTTTTACTTTCTGAATTTATCCCAGCCCAACCAAGCAACATATTGTGCCCCGCCTTGCGACCGATAGTAGCAATCTTATTGAGGTCTTCCCAGTCCCATGCGCGCTTATTTATTGCGATACCGTCCTCCGCAATACTTTCCTTAAATGCACCATTAAATGCATGGAAATAATACCCCTCATTCACATAATGATCTCTAAAAAAATTAAAAACTTTCGACTTTCCTTCCAATGAACCCACGTCGTTGATGTTTAATTTCTCGGCAATCTTTTTTATGAGAATTTCATTTACCCGTGCATCTTCCATTGCACTAGATAACCCTTCACCTTTTAATCCAAGTGATTTCACGTCTTCAATGAATCCTTGGGCTCCTGCAGGGTCCTTAAATAAGGTCATATATTCGAGCGTGTAGCCAACCACTCTTCCCCTCACCGTTGGACCAAATTCACTGAGACTTGAGGTAAACTCATTCGATTTAAGGAACTTCGAGATTTCTGGCCATTCCACCGACTTCTGCTTCTCCTGCGTCACTGAAGCATCAGGAACATTCCTTTCTTCACTGTTTTTCAGGTGATTACTTTCGCTATGCTGCCCACTGGCCGTGTCGACTCCTTCCGCACTTTCACGTACTCTATCTCCACCATCTTTTGGAGTAGCCCCATCACTCTTACTGCCTTCATTTTCTTGCACTGATTCCACTTGAGGAATATGAACAACCGTTCGTTCCATCTCATCAATCGGAGCGACGAAAGATGACTCTACTGAGGTTCTCAAGTCTGGATTCGAAGAGTAAAATTCTTCACTAGGAATATCTTTAAGAAGAGTCTCCCCAGTTATAGGGTCAACTTTTGTAACAACCACATACCCTTCTGGTGCGTTCTCTTTAATGCTCCAGTCTGACTCAATATCTCCATTTGTCCTTATGACTTTGATAGACGAAGAATTACCCTCGAGTGGACCCGAGGAAGTCTCTTGCTTAATCAAATTCTCCACCACCCCACGAAGGCCTCCTGCGCTTGTAACATAATCAATTTTTGTAGGATCTTCTCGAACCATTGTTATTATTCCCCTCAGTTCTTCCGAGGAATACGATTTTTGAGAACCTTGGATTCCACCCACTTCATCCAACTCCCTATACAGATCCTGAAAGTTTTTTGCAGAAGAAAGTTTACTTGAGAGTTGGTTTCTAAATTTCGCATACATGCGCTCTACAGAATCGGCAATGCTCTTTTTCGCATCCGCAACCAAACCCTCGGCAGTCTTATCTATTTCCTGCAATCGAGCACTTGTACCGAGCTCTGAGTTTATCGCACCTACTTCGTCAGGCTGAAGTCCACTTGTCTCGATGATATGCGTCATCGAAGCAGTGCTAACGGAATGAAAATCTGCTTCCTTCTGAGTGAGAATATGTAATGCGTGCTCGCCTATTTCCTCAGGCGAACTCTCGCTTTCTATTTTTTTATCAATAGATTCTATTCGCTGATGATGTGATTCGTGCTGCTCGGCATGGGCTTCGTTAGACATAATCAAATTATACGGGCACTTATGCGCATTGCAACTGGTTCAAATACAAACAATTGTACTCGCGGAGTTTGGGTTTAAAAGAAAAGAGCATTTGTGTGCTCCTTCCTTAGATTGTCTCTCCGCTAGGTAATCGAAAGAACTTTTCTCGCGCACCCCAGAGGAATATAGGGCCCTTGCTAGGATATCTCACGTCGCCTGGCTCGCGCACCCTACAGGGTCCCGCACGGCCAGGCTCGTCTATTTCATTACATGAACGGTACACCTTTTGGATCTTTTGTTTCAATGACTCACAAAAGTTCTCAAAAGGTCTTGCGCTCTCGCTCCCATATGAATGGGACCCATGAGCGAGAGCTCACCCACGGTTCTCGACGCTCGAAGACTCACTGCTCTCCTCCGCAGGAGAGGTGCCCCTCTCCTGACACCTCTCCGTTCGATTCTTAGCAGAGGGAAAGAAAAAGCGCCAAGGCGCTTTTTCTTTAATGGTCCCTCTGCTAAGAATCGAACTTAGATCTAGAACTTAGAAGGTTCTTGTTCTATCCATTGAACTACAGAGAGTTTATATTGTTCGCCCAGCATAACCCAATTTGCTTTTTTTCGCAAAATGGGTTAGATTGTCATAACAAATGCGCCTTTAGCTCAGTTGGTAGAGCAATTCGTTTACACCGAAAAGGTCGGGGGTTCAAGTCCCTCAAGGCGCACAAAAAGACCACCCCAAAGCAAACGCTTTGGGGTGGTTTCTTTTTGCCCGCCTTGAGGGACTTGAAAGGCGGAGGCTGCGAAGCCAGCCGCTAAGGCTTCCCAGCCGAAGCGGCTGTAGCCGAGCCGTGGCGACGACCACTTAGTCTTACGGCGTCTCAAAGAGCGCCCGTAAGGCTTTGTGAGTCGTGCCAAGTCCCAGACTCCGATTCAGTTCGCTCTTGCGCTCAATCAAACAAAAACCCAGAGGGTTTTGTTTGCTTGTGTATTTAATATATCCTATTCCGCACGCGCAGCGTTCCATGAGTCAAAAACCCAAAGGGTTTTTCGACTCCCACTGCATCGCAATTGCATCTAACAAAAAATAACCGTCAGGTTATTTTTTCGTTGTCGTCGCAGTCGTTGTCGCCAAAGGCGTCGTAGTCGCAACTTGAATTGTTGTCGGAGTCTTAATATTCCCACTTATTGGCACCACTTCTGGTGCAGTTGCAAGCACTCTCTCATAATGCTCACTGCGCTGCGCAACATCTTCCTCCACCCTCGCTAACTCTTCTTCGGTAATAGGAATTGACACTGGTTTTACCTTATTAATCACTGCATTCTCGGTGATGCCCCAACTATAGATATACCACCCTCCACCCATAAGCATTGCGAAAATGATGATTGCGGTCACCATCATGATCTTCCATATTGCCTCGACACCAACATGCTCACGTGTTGCCAAGTGCATCCTGCGGAGCACGGAGCTAAGTATTTTTTTATCCATGGCGATAATTATGGCTTATGTGTATGCAAGAGAGTAAAGCGCACATTTGCACGATAGTTCACCCTTGAGACTCCCCCCGACTGAGATGGTGAATCTTCACTTATTGTAATATCACTGATGAATAGCTTAAATGGATATACTTCGAGCGCTGCAATCGCATGGTAGACATTTTTCCACTCACCAATAAAGCTCAGTGAACCTGCAATCGATGATGAATCAGCGGCAACCTCAAGATCACGCACTTCCGCTTTCACTCCAGTAACTCGTCCAATACGCTCAAGATCAGAAATAAGCTGAATCTGATTTTCATCAGTGACTGTAAATGAGAACTCTTGCAAGCTCGCGTCCACTGCAACCGCACGATCAAGCGTCTTTCTCAGCGAAAGAACTTGCTTACTCTTCCTGATCCACGATTGGAATTCCCCACGTGCGGTATCACTTTCTCCCTTGAGTGTCGTAATCGCATCGATTCCGTACCAAACGATTCCCCCAAGGATCACTGCAAGCAGTGCTGCAACGATCAACGTAATATATGTTCGTTTTTGCATACTACTTGAGTGTTACGGTGAGATTATAAGCAATATCCACCTTTCTTGTGATGAAGCTTTCCGCGTAATGCGCCTCTTCTACAAAAGGAAGTTCACGTATGATTTTCTGATACTCAAGGAGTGCTTCTCGAGTCGCCCCAACACCAGAGAGCTGTAGTCCGCCCGCCTCCCCCTTTCGCGAGAACGAGATATTTTTCGTACTCACTCCCACTGGACGTGCCTTCAGGATTTCCCCGATAAGCATTGAAGGAACGTAGCGCGAGATACCAATATCTGAAAGGAAGTTGTGAATATTCGCCGCATGATTCTTCAGTTCATCCTCAACACTACCCTTCCCTGAGACCGTTTGCTGCAACTGTGCAACACCACTCGTTAGTGATGCATGCTGCACACGCACAATTGCATAAGTTGGCACAAGGAGCACTATTGCAAGAAGCTCAAGTGTCGCAACAAGAAAACACCCTGCGATAAAAAGTCGCATTGATTGCTCCCTTTGGAGCGATGCCTTTTCTTGTGTGGGGAGTAAATTCATATTTGATATATATCTCTAGAGAGGCTCATTACGCAATGCGAGGCCAATTGCTGCAGTATATCCATGCGCTGCATGCATCGGGATATCTGGTATATAGTCAGTGAAATCACAAACATTAATCCATGGATTTGCAATAATCATCGGCACACGCACACCTTGTCCGAGATACTCCGTCATGCCCTTCAAATTTGCGCCACCGCCAGTAAGTGCAACGCGTTCAATTGCTGCAACGGTTGCATTACGTGACTGCCAGAATGCAAAGTGTCGTAATATGCGCGAACGCAGATCCTCGAGTACAGGAAGCATTGCATCGCGGAGTGCACCACCCTCAGCAGCACCCACAAGTCCATGTCGTGCTTTGAGTGCCTCAGCCTCAGCAAAAGGTAATCCCAATTTACGCACAATAGCATTCGTCAGTGTATCACCACCAATATCGAGAATTGCTGAGAAGTATACAATCCCATCTCGCACAATAAATACATTCGTAATATCTTTACCTATATCAATACCCATGTATGCACCTCGATCCTTTTTCGTAAACAAAGCGCGCGCCATTGCGTGTGACTGAAATTCAAAACTCTTTGGAGTGATTCCCGTATCTCTGAATATTTCAAGATATTGGTCAACAATCTTTCGAGGCAGCACGCTTGCGATTACTGACGTTGTATCGTCATTGTCAGAATCAGTGATGACATAGTCGTAAATCGCTTCATTTGGGGGCACGGGTACATATTCTTCAAGATGCACCTCAACCGCGGTACTTACATCACGCAGGGGCACGCGAGGAAATTCCATATGAGCAAGAAATGCCTGCTCCTCAGGAAGGGCAATATTGGCCATATTCAAATGATGCTCATGTGCAAGCTCTCCAATGACTTTTGAGAGTGCCAGTGGGTCGTGAATCGTTCCGCCCTGTACTATTCCTCCGAGCAGCGCAGCTTCCCCAAAACGTGCAACCTTAAAATGGCCACGATATGGCTCAAGCTCAACGAAACGTACACTGTCGGAAGATATGTCGAGTCCGACGGCAGGCATCGTCAAAAACTTTGGTGCGGAAAGAATGGACATTTGTTCATATTATAACACATGAGACAAAGGGAATACGGGGATGAGGAAATGAGTAAATGCACAACAAACATATAGCTCAAACAATATTTCGTGTCGCTCCATTCATGCTATACTCTTTGCATGGAAAATGAAAATCCCTCAACAAGCACAGAACAAGGAACTGCTCCTCAAGTAGCACTTGAAGTCGCCCCCGCTCCTGTCTATGCAACGATCGATGACTTCGCGAAGATCGAAATCAAGATCGGCACGATCCTTACTGCAGAATTCATCGAAGGCGCAGACAAACTCCTTCGTCTTACCATTGATTTCGGTGAAGCAGAACCCCGCCAAATCCTCTCAGGGATTCGCAAATACTACACACCCGAAGAACTTGTCGGCAAACAATGTCCTTTTGTCGTGAATCTCGCACCACGCACAATGAAAGGTCTCACCAGTTATGGAATGATTCTTGCAGCACGCACAGGAGATGATAAACTCGCACTCCTTCACCCAAACATCCCTACTGATGTCGGCGCGCACGTCGGATAAATTAAAAAGACCTCAATGGTCTTTTTATTATGGAATGAAATTTGGCTCAGGCAAAAGTGTAACGCTGAACATATTATAAACTGCTCCACTTATAGCAGAAATTGCATCAGCTACTTCTGCTGCCGATGCTTTTCCATTTGTTTCAAGCACGAGCGCATGCTTTGATGAGACAGAAACATTACCCCACGTTTTTCCTTTCAAACCCGCTTGCTCAATGAGCCATGCAGCGGAAAGCTTCATTCCATCTCCAGATTGAAACTGTGGCATTTCCTTATACTGCTCATGCAACTTCTCTGCTATTATTTTCTCAATTACAGGATTCTTAAAGAAGGAACCGCAATTGGGATGTGCGATATAATCAGGGAGCTTCTGTTTGCGGATAGCACGAATTTGATCGCCTACCTCTTTTGGAGTTATCGCGCTTTCGCTCTTCTCGACTACCTCCTTAGGGAGTGCACGCCTTCTCTTCTGGTGTAACCAAAAACGTACCCGGAGAATAATGTACCGATCACGTTCAACGCCATTAAAAATACTTGAACGGTAACCAAAACCACAGAGGCGTGCGGGGATTCCTCTTATCTCTTTATTCTTACGGTCATACACCTCAACAGCTTCAATACTGTCCGCTGCCTCCGTGCCATACGCCCCAATATTCTGTATTGGTGCCGCTCCCGCAGTACCAGGAATTCCTGCGAGCGCTTCAATGCCCCAAACACCCTCCGCTGCGGCGCGGTCAACAACTGCGTCCCAATCCTCGCCCGCACCCACCGTAAGCACCTTTCCTTCAATAACTGATGGCTGCACAGAAATACCTTTTATTCCAACACGAAGCAGTACGAGATCATCATGCTTTCCATCACCAAAATAAGTGTTCATGCCAGCTCCGATAACATAAACCCGAGATCCCATTTTTGCTATTTCATCCAGAGCCTTCACCACATCTTCGTCAGAGGAAACAGCATAGAGCCCTCGAGCAGTGCCACCCACGCGCAATGCGGAATATTCGTTGAGTGCAATATCTGGGATAAACTCCATAGGGACAGTATATCATATATGATATACTCATAGAATGAATGAACAGGAAAAAATAGGTATTTTCATCCGAAGTATTCGCGAAGCCCGAGGGATGACACAGGCTGATTTCGCAAAGGCACTGAAGACTAGCCAAAGTGCTGTCGCACGTATGGAAAAAGGCGGACAGAATTTTACCACAAGCGCGCTTGAGAATATCAGCAATATTCTTGGACGAAAGATTATTGAAGTGACCGAATCACTCGACTTCCGCATCGAGGGCGGACACAAGCTCCATGGAAGCGTTGCAACGAATGCATCGAAAAACGGAGCGATGGGACTACTCTCTGCAGCGCTTCTGAATCGTGCACCAACGATACTCCACGGTATCCCGCGCATAGAAGAAGCGAATCGCTACATCGAATTCCTCACAAGCTTAGGCATTAAGATTGAGTGGATCGGACCAAACAGTATTCGTTTCACTCCTCCAAAGAAACTTGCACTTGAAAAAATGGACAAGGAGGCGGCAAGCCGCATCCGTTCCTCGATTATGCTCATCGGCTCGCTTATACATTTAGAGCCAAGCTTCGCCCTCCCCCACGCTGGTGGATGCAAAATGGGCAATCGCACCATCGCCGCACATCGCCACGGACTCGAAGAACTCGGAGCAAAGATAGTCACCAAGGATACCCATTACGCCATCACCGCAAAGAAGCTCCACCCTGCGGACATCGTGCTTTACGAGGCAAGTGATACCGCTGCAGAAAATCTCCTTATTGCCGCAGCACGTATTCCAGGCAAGACCACTATCTCATTTGCAACAAGCAACTACATGGTCCAAGAAGTTTGCTTCTTTCTCGAGAAGCTCGGGGTAAAGATCGAAGGTATCGGGACCAGCACCCTCACGGTGCATGGAGTGAAAGAAATTAATACTCCAATCGAATACCACAACAGCGAAGACCCTATTGAGTCGATGATGTTCCTCACCGCGGCTATCGTCACGAATTCGAAACTCACCGTCACGCGTTGCCCTATCGACTTTCTTGCGCTTGAAATGCAAAAGCTCAAAGCGATGGGACTCAAATACAGCACTTCAAAAGTCTATCTCGCACACAACGGACACACGAAACTTGTTGATATCACCGTGCATCCAAGCAAACTCGTAACTGCGGGAGACAAAATTCATGCACAGCCCTACCCTGGTATCAACACTGATAACCTCCCCTTCTTCGTTCCCATTGCAACACAGGCGCTTGGTACGACACTTATCCATGATTGGATGTGGGAGAACCGTGCGATCTACTTCACCGAGCTCAACCGCCTCGGCGCGAACATCACTCTCGCTGACCCTCATCGTGCATTTGTGACAGGTCCGACCAAGCTCAAAGCAGCACAGATTGTCTGCCCTCCCGCATTGCGCCCTGCGATGATTATTCTCATCGCAATGCTCGCCGCAGAGGGTACTTCAATCCTCCGCAATGTTTACTCCATCAATCGTGGATACGAGGAGATTGCAAAGCGACTCAATACTATCGGGGCAAAAATTGAGGTCATCCATAATTAAAAAACACCGCTTGGTGTTTTTTAATCCCACAATTTCGCTGCTTGGTGTGGAACACCAAGATACTCCTCGAGTGAATAGACCATATCTTCATCACCGTCAGGATTCTGCTGCTTTTGCTTGAGGAGCCATTCGAGATAACCACGATCTTCCTTCAAGATATCTGCGAGTTTCTTGCCTGCATACTTCCCGAAACGAATAGTGCGAACAAGTGATGGCTTCAAAGAAATCGCAATCATCTCCTTAATAGCATCCTCCTCAGAACCCTTCTCCTTCACCATCTTTGCAAGCAATCGCTCAAAGAGTTGTTCAAGTACAACGACGTCACCCCAGGCATCATGTGCATTGATACCCTCGACCTCGATGCCGAGAAAATAGCGGAGATACTGCAAGCGATAACTTGGAATCTTGTCTTCAGGATCAAGCGCACGCGCAACCTTCATCGTACAAATAAACTTAGGCACTGCAATATCCTCTTTCTTCAAAATCGCAATATCAAATGCCGCATTATGCGCAACTGATATCGTATCGCTCGCCTCAAAGAGAGCCTTGGTCTTTATATACTCAGGCGCATCCTTGAAGAGTGGCCTGTCACCAATGATCTTCGGGGTAATATGATGCACTGCCATCGACTCAAAAGAAATTGGTGTTGGTGGTGCATACATTGCATTCAAGACCGGCTGCTCAACACCACGCTCCTTGATGCCAAGCTGGATCAAACGTCCTTTTGTAACATCATCAGTAGTTTCTGTATCAAAGAAAATAATCATGTATTTTGAAATTAATAGTCAATGTCCTCATCTGGATCACCATTGCCATCTGACCCGCTGTAACTCGGGTTCACTCCATCAAGGTAGCTCTGCAGAATCAGAGTTGCGGCCGAGGCATCATTCATCGCATTATCTCCTTGAATATGTGCAGCTTGCACAGAAGTATAAGCTTCGAGACGATAGTAGAGCGGGGCTCCCGATTCCATGGCGAGTGCTTCGCAAAATGGTTTTGCCTTTTGCATAATAGGATTTTCTACTCCGTCACGGTTACGGGAATCCCCCGCTACGATAACTCCTACATTCTCCTTTTTCATCAGTGCAAGAATTTCATCCTTAGCGGTATTCGTATTCTGGACGATCGAGTGCGGAAACGCCATTCTCCCCGAGGAGTCAGACAGCGAAATTCCTATACGTTTTGAGCCAAAATCAATGCCGAGATATCTCATGGGATTATCATAGCACGCCCCATATTATCCGCCACGGTATTGCAAATTAGTAAATATTTGGTAGTATGCACTAATCGCGGTAAGGAAACCGAGATGCAATTACAAGGCAGATGCCTAGCAATTGGAGTTTGGTTTGTGGAGGCAAAGCCTCCTCATATAACAATTTGGAGATGTGGCTGAGCGGTTTAAGGCACCTGTCTTGAAAACAGACGCTCCTACGGGGGCCGTGAGTTCGAATCTCACCATCTCCGCCAAAACAAAAAGCGAACACGAAAGTGTTCGTCTTTTTGTTATTTGGCGGAGATGGTGAGATTCGAACGGATAGGGGTCGGGAAAGGAGGCCCTTTCCCGTCTAGGAGAGCAGGACTTCCTCTTCCCTGAAGAGGAAGTCCGTCGAGAACCGTGGGTTCTCGAAACCGAAGGCCGCGCGAGGCTCCTCCGGAGTGCGCGAGCCGTAGGTTGTTCAATTCTCCCATTTCCGCGCTCAAAACGCTTTGGGATTAACTAAAATTTATGAATTGAGTTTCCCGGAAACAGAAGATTTATCTGCTATTTTTTGTTAAGATATAATCATGGAAGAGAAAAGAACTCTTGATGAAATAATAGAAAATATTCCAATCATGAAGGAACTAGAATTAAATTCTAGAAATTGTGGGAAGAGTAGATATCCCAGAAGTGCCTATTCTCTAACAACATATTCTATAAAATTGCAATATCTCAATAATTCCATTAATTATTGTAAAGATATCGGAGATTACTATTCTCTTTGTGTACTTTTTAGGTCATTACTTGAACACTATTTCAGGCATCTATATATCTATACTAGGGCTTTAAAAGAAAATAGTGATGATGTTGGAATTGAATACTACGGAAAATTAAACGGTCACGAAGATTTATGCTCCTTAAGGAGTAATATCTCACTGAATACAAAACTGACTGGAATAAAATCTATTTTAAGTTTGGGTGGTGAACAAAATAAAAGTTTAGATGATATAGCTCAAAACTTTAAAATTAATAATATTCTTTCTTATATAAACGAAAACATTGGGGAAAATAGTGAGCTACGGGAAACATCAAAAGATTCCTTAAATAGATATTCTCGGCTGTACTCAACATTATCATCATTTGTTCATGGTGGCCCTTACGCTGAAAAGTACATGGGGTTGTATTCAAAAAATAATACTAGTAAAGATAAGGATATAGAATTTCTTTCTGATGAAACAAATTCATTAACAAACCAAGCAAGGGAAAATACATCTCTATTTATAGAGATAACAACAGAAAAAACTTAGACTCCCTTGCCCCATAAAGTAGATCAGTAAAATCCAAAAATACCCTTGCGGTGCCAACATTCGTAAGCACTTAACTCATCATCTCGAAGAGATTACAAAACAACGACACCCTTGTGTCGCTGTTTTCCTGTCTATTCATGCATCAACTTATACTCCTTCCAGAAATATCTCTTACTCATCCTGAACACTCCATACGCAATAAAGTACGCCGCGAACACATCGATCGAATAGTGGAGATGTCCGAACAACACTGTCGCCGCCATGAGCATACTGAACCCTATAAATAGATTCCTAAGCCATGGCGTCTTCCAGAACATTAGTGCAAGGAGAAATGGATATCCCGTATGCCCTGAGAAGAACATGTCGGTTCCCGAACTGACTGAGAACAATGCTTCTGCAGCCTGATTCGCCGCCGTATTCGCCCCCGAGAAATAATGATAATACTGGATGTTTGGCGGAGCCACATGGGTGAGCACCATGAAGAACGAGCGAATAAGGAAGAACATCGCCGTCACTTCGAGACCGAATGGGAGCTTACGTGGATCAAAAAATGCAATAATCGTAGGGATGATGGTCAGGAATGCAATCCCACCAAAGAAGAGCACTTCAACATTGAGTGTCGGAATGTGATCGAGAATCAAATCTTTGACGACAATGCCTCCCGTTGTCTGTGTATAGTCATACGCGGTCATCGTTGCATACACGCTGAGTGCGAACAAGGCAATACTCAACGTAATATTCCAAAAGATACCCTTATCATGCGAGATGACCCGATAGTGTTCACGTAATCTATCCATAATCCCACTCATTATATTATGAATCATCGTGAAACACTAATAGGTATTTGGTTTATTTCCTCTATCATCTGATGAAACTTACGCAAACGTATATTGCCTCAAACTCATTTTTTTGCTAGTGTAGGGAACTATGAAAACAAAGACTGCTGTGATCTCCCTATTACTGATCATCGCATTAGTTGGACTTCTTTATGTACTTGTGATCGCTTACCGAAGTGCACGAGAGAGGTCAGGGCTCCAAAAACTTGTTGAAACAACTCAACCTGATATCACTTCAGAAAATGGAATGTATGGCTATTACCGTATCTATACGGGCATGCTCCTTTGCAGTGATTGTGATAGCGTCGCCGCACGCATCATCCTAAAATCAGAACATGCCACTAGTACTGATGGTGTAGCAACGTTTGAAACGACAAAAATCTATGCTGGCGCAAAACCGGAAAAACTGCCCATTCAAAAGGCCTTATGGACTGTTTTGCAAGGAAACTCAGAAAATTCCGAAGCAAAATATATATCCTTATTTACAGACGACAACACCATTGCTACTTTCGTTATAGATGAGAGCTTAAATAGCGCTATTTGGAAAATCATCGTTGAAGCAACTGCGGAGGGCGAGCCTCTTTCCACAAGCGAGCATCGCATTGGCAAGCTCGTACTCATGTCCGAGGGTAATACAATCATGAAATGATTCACGGCCACAGTAGTGGCTGTGTTTTATTTACCATACCCCTTTCACTTTTGTGTTATTATATATGTATGCAATGGAGCACACCCACCGCACATATTCAGAAAAAAAGTAACGACTGGTTTGCTTCGCTCATCGTGATCACCGGTGCGCTCATTTTTGTCTCCATCCTTACAAGCAATTATATTGTTGCACTGCTTATACTCTCAACTGCCGTTGCTCTCATTATTGCTCATAGTGCACCACATCTCGCACAAAACGTTGAACTGCGCACGGGCGGAATCATCGTTGGAAATACACTTACCCCATGGGACACGCTTGAGTCATTTGCGCTTCAGGAATATTTCGGTATTCCACGCCTCCTCCTCCTCTCAAAAAAGCATTGGATGCCAATCATCTCTATTCCTATTGCTGAAGATGTAAACATTGAAGAGCTCCGCGAAGTGGTTGAGGAAGTCCTTCCCGAGAAAGATATCCACGAACCATTTCTCCATTTGCTCGCAGAGCGATTTGGATTATAAAATACCGCACCAATGGTGCGGTATTGTGTTTCAGATTTCGAAATCGAGTGCAGGGTCAGCATCAAGGATGCGCAACTCTGTAATAAATGAAACCCCGGGTTCTTGTGCAAAGAATGCGGCAATCGCGATCGCGGGGATCTTCGCACGCATGCCTGCAGCGAAATCATCCTCATCAACGATGCCACACGCATAGAGCACGGCGCGGTGAAGCTCCTCCGATTCGAACACTGGGGGCACTTCGCATGCAAGCGAAGGATGGTTCCCACGCTCGGCAATATGCGCGCACAAGAAATCGACCATCGCTGTGGTAGGCAGATCAGCAAGCTTCTCCGCCTGGGTTGTGTAGTGATAGATGAAAGAAATGACCGGCTCCATCTCCAGAGGAGGACCTACAAGTGTCAACACTGTGTGGCAGCCCCCTTCTTGCCCTTCGAGGATCACTGCGTTCTCCTTCACTTCGGTGAAGTATGCGCCGAGGGGGAGAAATGATGTTGCGAGCGCAGCAATCGCCTCGAATGGATGTTCTGCAACGAGCGGTTCGGGTTCAAAATGCTCATCGCCTTCTTGTGAGAAGTTACTGATGATTATCATGAGGACTCCTTATGTGTTCTACTGAAAGGCTAACAAGGAAGAAACAAAAATGCAATGACCAAATAAAAAACAGAGCCTGAGCTCTGTTTGAAGCTACTTCACTACTCTCGTACTGCAACTGCAAGCAGTACATTCTCGAAACTTTTCTCGGGAGTGCGCACAAGGGAAGCAATGTTCGCAAGGACAATCTTCTTGCCCAAAGCAAACGTCATTCCGAAGTCAAAGAATGAACCCTTTGAGGCAGCATTCCACCAAACATGAACCTCATCCGCAAGCTCGATCGCACGGCGATTGTCCTCGCAGATACGAAATCCAATGGGATCATTCTGGTCAGTGTCCCGAAGCGGCCAGTGGACGATTTGACCAGCTAATTCAAGGTCACTTACATATCTTTCAATGGCAATTTTTTCTTCGTCGGTGATGTTACGGACGGGGCAGATAAGGAAGATGCGCATGAGGGCTCCAAGCCAACATAAGTATTCTAAAATGAGACTATACGCTGCCAGAAGTAGTGTCAAGAATGCAAACAAATACAAATTTCTTCAAATAGTTCACGGCTGGACAAATAGGGCAATATCTGTTAATCTATTTCCACACCAATGACGTCCTCGTCGTTCAATGGATAGGACAAGAGTTTGCGGAACTCTAAATGTAGGTTCGATTCCTACCGAGGGCACAAAATAGCAAAACCAGCGCGAAAGCGCTGGTTTTGCTATTTGCCCTCGGCAGGAATCGAACAGGAAGGGGTCGGGAAACGGGAGTTTCCCGTCTAGGAGAGCAGGTCTTCCTTTTCCTAAAGGAAGACCGTCGAGAACCGTGGGTTCTCGAAGAACTTTGCCGCGCGAGGCTCCTCCGGAGTGCGCGAGCAAAGTTCGCGAGATATCCTACTCAATTTCCCTATTCCCTATACCCTATTCCCTACCGGAAAAGGCGAGAGTGCAACTATCGCCTGAATTAATTCGCACGCCGGTGGGCGCTCATTGACCGGCAGGCCAGCCCGGTCCACAAGGTGGCTGGCCTATTCCCAATTTTTAGCGTATGCTCTCGATATGAAACCCCGAACTCCTATTACACCCGCAGCCTCAGCTCCACTCTGGCCTATGCGTATCAATAAATACCTCGCTCAAAAAGGTTATTCTACACGCCGTGGAGCCGATACCCTTATTGCGAAGGGCCAAGTAAGCATCAATGGTCGCAAGGCAGTGCTCGGCGATGTTGTGAACGAAACGGATAAGGTTATTTGCAAGAACTCTCCTACCGCACACGACTATATGTATGTCGCCTTTTATAAACCAAAGGGTATCATCACGCACTCACCACAGGGCGACGAAACAGATATTAAAGAACTCGTTTCACGCAACCGACAGCTCCGTGACCTCTTCCCTGTCGGGCGCCTCGACAAAGCATCACACGGCCTGATCATTCTCACTAATGACGGCCGCATCACTGACCGCCTCCTCAGTCCCGACAAGATCCACGAGAAGGAATATGCTGTTGAAACAGTACAGAATCTTCGTCCAAGCTTTGCGGAACACATGGAGAAGGGCGTCGAACTCGAAGACTGTGTCACAAAACCCTGCAAGGTTCACGTGAATGGTGAAAAAACTTTCCGTATCACAATCACCGAAGGAAAGAAGCATCAAATCAGGCGTATGGTTTCTGCGATGCACAATGAGGTAGCAGACATCAAACGCATTCGCATCATGAACATTAAGCTCGGTAATATGAAGCCGGGCGAGGCACGCACGATTGCAGGAAATGAGCGCAAGCAATTCCTTGAATCACTTGGACTCATCGCTTAAAAACAAAACCACCTTTAGGTGGTTTTGTTTTGCAGCTTATGCTGCCTTCTTTGTCTTTGCAGCTACCTTTGGGGCCTTTGCGGCCTTTGTGATAAATGCGTAAAGGCGAGACTTCTTGCGTGCTGCAGAGTTGTCCTTGATAACACCACGCTTTGCGGCCTTATCGATTGCCTGGTAAGCAGTTGAGAGTGCCTTCTCTGCACCCTTTGTATCTCCTGCGAGTACAAGCTTCTTGATCTCCTTCACTTCATCACGCATCGTGCTGAGGCGGCGAACATTGAAGAGGCGCTTGCGCTCTGACACGCGAATTGCGCGCTTTGCATTTGCTTTGATTGCCATAATAGAGCGATACTACACCAGAGTATACAAAATTGCAAGGATTTCATCCGTATGAAATTTCTTTGAGGGACGGAATAAACCCCTGCGAACTATGCGTAATTTCCCTATTTTACGAAGCTGTGTCACCATTTTTCATCAGCGTATCCCTCACGCTCGCTGTGCTATAATTTACAAATGATTGGCTATATTGAAGGAATCGTTATCGAAAATAGCGAGCGGGGCGTTGTCATACTCACGAAATCAGGCATTGGCTACCTTGTTTCAGTAAACCGCACGACACTCGAAAAGGCAAAAGTTGATACAGATATTGCGTTATGGATACATACTGTCGTACGTGAAGACGCACTCGACTTATATGGCTTCCATACCGAGGAAGAACTCCGGTTCTTCAAAATGCTCACTACTGTTTCAGGTATTGGACCCAAGTCCGCATGTAACATCCTTTCGCTCGCGGACCTTAAGACTATCATTCATGCGATCCAAGGTGGAGACGCGTCTTACCTCACAAAAGTTTCTGGTATAGGAAAGAAAAACGCTGAAAAGATTGTGCTTGAACTCAGAGACAAGCTTGAGAATTTCGCAATCACATTCTCAACCACCGCAAGCACCTCCACTGAGTCAGAAGTCATCGACGCTCTTGAAGCACTTGGCTATGAACCACGCGCAACAAGAGAAGTTGTCCGCACTCTTGCTCGAGAGAATCTTTCAACTCAGGAAATTATTCGCGCCGCACTACAGCAATTAGGAAAATAACATGCTTTCAACTCTCAAAAAAATCATCCCCGCTCCCCTCTTTAAAATGATAGAGCCTCTGTATCACTTCATGTTCGCAATGATTGGTGCTATTCGATTCGGCTTTCCCTCAAGACAGCTTGTGGTGATTGGTATCACAGGAACAAAAGGCAAAACCTCTACAGCAGAATTCCTTGACCACATCCTTACCGCGAACGGCGCAAAAACTGCAGTGCTCGGTACACTCCATTTCAAGATTGGCGAGAAAGATACCCGAAACATGAAGAAGATGACGATGCCTGGCAGATTCTTCATCCAAAGCTTCCTGCGCGATGCAGTCAACGCAGGCTGCACTCATGCGATCATCGAGATGACGAGCGAAGGAGCACGCCAATATCGTCAGCGCTTTATTGACATGGATGCGCTCATCTTCACAAATCTCTCACCAGAGCACATTGAGCGCCATGGCTCATTCGAAAACTATCGCGATGCAAAACTTTCAATTGCGCGCACACTCGCGCGTAGCAGTAAACACCGAAAGCTTCTTGTCGTAAATGCGGATGACGATTCTGCAGAGCTCTTTCTTGCAGTACAAGGTGTCATCAGTACCACCTACGCCAAGCATAATATGCATGACATTGTAGCGGACGCAAAACACTTCTCCTTCACGTGGAACAATAATCATATTGAGGGATATCTCCCGGGATTATTCAATGCATATAATGCGCTCGCCGCAGCAACGTGTGCACACGAACTCGCAATCCCTGTGCAGTCTATTGCAGAAGGTATTGCTGCGACGAAGCTTATCCGCGGTCGCGCAGAACACATAAACTGCTGGCAGCCTTTCCCTGTTGTCGTCGACTACGCACACACTCCTGACTCGCTTATTGCGCTCTATGAGGCATTTAAGGGATACAAAATCATTGCAGTGCTTGGTAATACCGGAGGTGGGCGTGATACTTGGAAAAGGCCCGAGATGGGAAAGATCGCCGATCAATACTGCGAACATATCATTCTTTCAAATGAGGATCCTTATGATGAGGATCCGCGAGCAATTATCAATGCGATGAAGTCAGCTATCGTGATCAAGCCTTGTGAGGTCATCCTTGATCGTCGCGAGGCAATCAAAAAAGCACTCGAGCTCGCAAAAGATATTCCGTATGCTGCAGTACTCCTTACGGGAAAAGGTACCGATCCTTACATCATGGGACCAAATGGTTCAAAGATGGATTGGGACGAGGCAACGGTCGCCCGAGAAGAACTGGAAAAATTCGGCTATACTTGTAGTACTGAAAAAACGAACGCCTAGGCGTTCGTTTTTAAATATTCTTGCAAAACGACCTGCGATGTTCTTTTGAGAGTCCGTGGGTACGAATTGCGTCCATGTGTGCCTTTGTACCATAGCCCTTATGCTTTGCGAAATCGTATTCAGGATAGGACTCCGCCAGTTGCACCATGAGTCTATCTCTTGCTACCTTCGCAACCACAGATGCCATGGCAATGATCGTCTCCTTACCATCACCACCAATGATCGTCTCCTGGTTGATATATTCTTCTGGCGCATAAAGTCCACCATCAAGGAGTACCCGACACTCAGTAGGATCCACTGCAAGCTGAACGAGTCCTTCTTTGAGCGCCTTCTTTATCGCAGGAGCAATACCGATGACATCAATTTCCTCCGCAGGAACGAAGCACACTACGCTTCTCAGGCCTTCCCCGCGTGCAGCCAATATTTTGTCGTTCCATAACTCTCTTTTCTTTTCGGAAAGTTGTTTTGATTCTTTTATTTCGGTGAATGCTTGGAGCATGTCAGGGGTCGCAAGAATAGCACCGACTGCAACCGGCCCCGCAAGTGGACCCCTCCCTACCTCATCGATACCAATGATATATTTCAGCAACATATTATCGGTCAAAAAGTCGATACATAGTAATTCCAAAAGCAACTGAGACATTCAGTGATTCCTTGTCACCCTTCATGGGGAGTTCAATGAATACGTCGCATACATTACGCAGTGCCTCTTCGATACCATTCACCTCCTCACCCATAACAATAAGTGTCTTTGCTTTGGGTACATAAGTCTTATAGTCAACAGCACGAACATCTTGTTCTACACCCACGACCGTGAAACCACTTGCTTTCGCTTGCGCAACAAAATCAAGCGCTGAGTCACCCTGCTCCCAAGGAATCGAAAGCTCAGCACCTAGCGCGGTTTTCGCGATCTCCTTCACCGGGCGCTTGAAACGATCGAGTGGTGTAGGAGTGAATCCGGAAAGCAAAAAACGAGTCACCCCAATTGCGTCACCGGTGCGAAACATACTTCCCACATTATGTGCGGAACGGATGTTGTGCAAAAGCACCCATATTTCATCTTGCGCCTTCTCCATATTGCACTGTTATAGCATGCAAAGAAAAAAGGAGCCACTGGCTCCTTTTACTACAAAGACCTAAACGCTGTACACACCGACGCCACCGAAGCGCGACTTGGTATTGTACTCGACGACGACCTCTCGGCGTCCATGCGGGGTCTCCGCGACGCCCTTCACTTCCCAGTTGTCATAATCCATGCCGATGCGACGGAGGCCGTTGACCTGCATGACCATATACATGTCGCCCTTGGTCCTCTGGTCGACCATGCTGGTGAAGTGAAAGCGGACCGTACGAGCACCCATCGCACCATCAGTAAGCGAGAGCTCGAGATCCCGAAGCGACGGTCCACCATCGACGGGAATGAGATCGGGATTTTGTGCCATACAGCACCTCAAGAAAGAACACATTCTCTGATGCGGGAGAATGAAACCGCCTGACCCTCTCTCGTGAGAGCGCGACCACTCATACAAGTGGAATTGCCTCAACCCTACACCTACGTGTTCAGGAAGTAAAGCCTATTTGAATTTACAGCTTTCTGTGTTAGTATCCCTGTACATCCCCCTATAGCTCAGTCGGCAATAAGAAATAGCCAGCAACCTGGTTGTTGCACCGAATGAACAGTTATGGAAGGTGTGCGAAAACAATTAAATATCCCCCTATAGCTCAGTCGGTAGAGCAGCAACCTTTTAAGTTGACGGTCGTTGGTTCGATTCCAACTGGGGGGACAATGACATGCCCAAGACGCGAAAGCATCTTGGGCATTTGTCATTGCCTGCCCCAGTTGGAATCAAAGGGCGGAGGCCGCGAAGCCGGCCGCTGAGGCTCCCAGCCGAAGCGGCCGTGGCCGAGCCCTGGCCCTACTCGCACACAGTATTCTGCGAGCAGCGCGGAGCAGAATACTGATGTGACGAAGGGGCGATTCCAACTGGGTAGCTAAGAATGTATTCAAAAACCGCAATGCTTACACATTGTGGTTTTCTGGAAGATTACTTCTTTACTGCAGCCTTCTTTGGCTTCTTCACTTCCTTCTTGGAGCGGTTATCACCTTTTCCCATGGTCGTATGATTAATCTTTTATAAAATAATTATATCATAATTCTTTTACCATATAGGTACCTTCGAGATAATAGCCTAACTTCTCGTAGTATTTGCGTACACCTACGCCAGCAATGATTGCGAGTTTCTTTGCACCATGTTCACGTGCGATTTCTTCTGCGCGCGCAATTAACCGTCGCCCAAATCCTACATGTTGTGACTGGGTTCCCTCTGCCCCCACACGAGTATGCTGTCCATACGTATGGAGTTCACGAATGAGTGCTGCACCAAGCAGTTCAGGAAGCGGTGCACTACCGAAATCATTCGGGATACGCAGACGTGTAAACGACGCAAGCTTCCCACCCAACGGATCATCTTTTTCGAAAGAGAGAAAATACTCCTTTCCATGCGTCGTTTCAAAACCACGTTCTATTAGTTCGTAATCATCTGCGCATACTTCCGACTCGCGCACCTCGCGGCAGCGAATGCATTTGCAGTACCATCCGTGCTCATGCATATCCTGCGCGATAACCTCACGAAGGTTCGAGATCTTGCTCCCCGCTTCGATATGTCCTGCAGGAATATCACGAACCACGCGCTGTATGCGTACATAATGTGGTACAGCTTTCTTTGCACCAATGAGCACCTTCGCGAGCTCCCCATCGGTATACGGACGAAACTCTCCTCGCAGGTATTCGTCATACAGCTCGGTGGTTTTGAGTACCATGCACGGATAGATCTTCAGCATGTCAGGCTGAAAGTCCTTGCCGCTAAATAGGTCGGCAAACATTGAAACATCGCGCTCAGGGGTTGAGCCAGGAAGATTTGGCATCATATGATACACCAACTTAAAACCCGCATCACGAAGCCGCTCAGTTGCAGTGATAACACGCTCTATCTTCATATCACGTTTAGTCTTTTGAAGTACCGCATCATCAAGATGCTGTACCCCCATCTCGACTTTCGTCACTCCAAGCATGCGCATACGCGCAATCTCGAAGTCTGTAATATAATCTGGCCTCGTCTCTATCGAAAGTCCGATGACACGGGCATGCGCTGTTTCATTACGAGATTGCAATAAGGTGATATACGCACGCATATCTTCATATTGTTCGGTACGTGAATCATTTCCCGTCGCCCAATCATTGCAGGCGCGGTATGCTCCAATGAGAAATTCTTCCTGATATACCGGATGATAAAAGCTCCAGGTTCCCCCGATGACAATCATTTCAATCTTGTCGACGGGGTGCCCATTAGCAACAAGTGCAGCAAGACGTGTCGTCACTTGCCGATATGCATCAAATTCATTAGCCAAGGCCCTGGCCGCCGCAGGCTCATCCGCCAAATAGCTCTTTGGCATACGAACATCATTCGGGCAATACGTGCAACGTCCTGGACATGCATAAGGTTTAGTGAGAATTGATACGACCGCTACACCAGAATTCGACTTTGTGCGCATCTTGCGAAGCAACTGGTCCACGAGTGGATTTGCTGACTCTACCCCATCACGCACAAGATACTCATAAAGCTGCCGCAGTTCCGCAGTCGAGGGCATCATAAATGCATCAATGCGGCGCGATCCCCCTTTGGTATACAAGGCTTTCCCCCGCACCGCAGCAAGCTGTTCACGAAGCAGAGGATCACGTGCTATACGCTTCTTGAGACGCACAACATCAGCTTCTGTCTTAAGTTCTTCAAAAATCCCCATAGATAGTTTTTAAGGTAGCATAAAATGCCATACCTGTCCCTCAGATATATCTTCATTACATTGACATATTATATATTATGTTTCATAAAGAAAAAAAACAAAACTACCAGTAAAGCGCTCAACCACAATGTCCTTTATAGAATTGTCATACTCATAAAGGACATCAAATGGTTTTATCCACAGCTATCCACAAGAAGTCCTTGATGACTTTCAATATGTCCTATATACTCTATACAGATACGAATCAGCTATGTGAACAATATGAGGCCTCAAAAATTTGGCCCAAATCATCACTAAAATAGCAACAAAAAGTTCGACCCTGTTCTTTCCACAACAAAAAAATACGTTTTCCTCCAACAATTCAACCCCGAGTACGCTTTGCGACTTGGGGTTTCTCTTATCTGCGAGCGCTCTGGCTCACCATATCCCGCGTATAGCGCGCTCACGAAACAAACTAACAGCCACCAGGGTTGCCCCAACATATCGCCCCATCCACAGTCGAGGCGTTATTACGCCCCAACTAGGCCGGGAGGCCGAATCAGACTCAGGAGCTCGAACAATTTCTCTTACGGCAGTAAAGGAAAAATCGCTCAGTTGAGCGATTTTCAATGTCCTTTACAGCTGTAAGAGAAATTGTTCGAGCGAGTATTCCAGGTCGCATTCTCCTCGATGGGCACGATGATACATGTCCTTGAGATCATCGAGGCGCGT
This sequence comes from Candidatus Paceibacterota bacterium, assembly GCA_035583355.1. Classification (NCBI taxonomy): domain Bacteria; kingdom Bacillati; phylum Minisyncoccota; species Minisyncoccota bacterium. The sequence goes on from DATEZQ010000003.1 coordinate 66,654, forward strand.
ACATATTTCCGTAGGCTTATACTTCTCCATTCCCCTGAGACCACTATTGTATGAATTTGCCTTTATTCCTGACGCAAGTGCATCAGCCTTTGGAAGCGTAGCAACCGCGGTAAGCGTCTTAAATGCCCAAAAGAGCATTCCATGAAGAGCCTCCATCGCCTCACCCTTTCGCCTACTTTTTTCAAACTCTACCCAGGCTGTCTTTCGATCGCGAACCATTGCAGCGTCCGCGAGCGCAAATGCGGAAAAATCATTCTTCTTTTCTTTTTTCGGTAGGGCAAATTGTGATATTTCTCCATACTTTTCAAGCTTTGCGAGCAATGGCTTCTTTGGAGCAACTTCACGTATAAGAACGATATGGTCACTCGTAAGATCCTGTTTACTATAAAACGCTTCTCCGGCAGGATTTGAGAGGATATCATCAAATATAATGATATTCTTGGGTGCAAACAAATTTCCCTCGACGAATGACTCCAATGCGGCCTCCTCAGTGAAGTTTTGGTCGTCAAATTTTACAAAATTAGCCCCAGGAACCTCTTCCTGTAGTCGCGCAACCGCGCTACGCAACGCCGAGCGGGCTGCGAGCGTATCATCTCCAACAAATGCGAGCAACATACGGCTATTATATAGGCTTTTAAGGGTTATGGGAATACGGGGATAACTTAAATATTCTCTCAATTACTTAAGATTTTTGAGCAAACGCCATGCTATAATCAGCACATGAATGGACACCCCATCTTACGTTTCTTTGTCTATGCACTTTTCGCACTTCTCGTCATCTCGTCAGTCATGCTCGCAATGCCTGGGGCTTTTTCTCCTGCCCGTGACCACAATAAAGACACAGCAGGAATAGCGCTCCCCGAGGGTCAACACCGCTTCCGTCTTAATCAAACGGTGAGTGTTCGCGGAATTTCATTCACGCTCACTAGAGTCGAGAGCGACGACCGCTGCCCTGAAGGCACACAATGCATGGTAAGGGGAAGCGCAACTCTTGTAATGCACGTCAATACGAGCGCAACCGAGGAAGACATTCGCATCGACACCAACATTCCAACACTTTACGCTCTATTCTCTATTCGTGTAGTGAGCCTTACTCCGATCCCCACCAATGGTGATGTGGCAACTGAAGCGGTCATTGAGATTCTCGACACCTCAACCAATCAATAAAAACTCACGCATCGCGTGAGTTTTTATATGTATTGCCTTATTTCACTCCAAATACGTTGATCCATTCCTCCATCAATCTTGAAGATTGCCACACCATAAAGACCATAACGCTCAGCAAGTAACAACTTCTTTTTCACCGCAACGGCATCGGTAAAAGTAATGAAATACTGTACATTATCTTTTTTATAACCAAACTGAAGCTCACCCGCTGCATTGCGTAGTGGTGTTGTATTGTATTGTCTCGCTCGTTTTACCGCATCACCATAATTCAAGGCACCAACATGTGTATACGTTGTATGTGCTCCATTCTTTTTTGCAGAATATACATTTCCGTATGTTGGTATACCAAGAACAAGTTTCTTGCGGTCAATTTCATAAATAGCCTCCTTGATTGTTTTTTCTACCCAAGCGTTGTCTGCAACTGGTCGATAGAAAACATCTCCATTCTCAAATACAAGTGTTTGATCATCATCTCTTTGATCATATGCCATAATTCGCACCGAATCACAGTATTTATTGAGCGTAGCATAATCACTTGCGTGAGACATACCGCGAGGAAGCTGCCACAAACGATCTTCAGCAGGTGTGCGCGCCTCAACCGTACACTGCAAAATCTTCTGTTCTTTAGCGAGTGCGATAGATAACTCTTTTATGAACAAGGAATACGCATCTCGTGTGCGCAACCATTTACCTTCATAATCGATATCAATTCCATCATATTTTTCATTTTTTACTGCTGCAAGTATCATCGCAATGTGTGCCTTTCGGAGCGTGCTACTCCCGAGTGTTAGATCAATCTGCTCTGGATTAAACCAGGCAATAGTGGGCACCACCTTTATCCTTACTCCGTGGGTGCTCGTACTCAATTGCCCCCACAAGCCACGATCGCCTGAGAACCTATCAAATAATGTTCCATCTGGGTTCACCTCGAACGAAAAAGGGCTAATTGTTGTAAATGACTCGCGATGCATCTGCACCTCCTTTACACCACCTTCCTTCGCCCAGAAAGGTACCCAGCCATGCAAAGTAAGCGTACGCAAAGGAACAACCTGCGCGACTCTGCTTTCGGGCAAGGACGTGGTGATATTTAGTTGAGAAGCCAAATTTGCTCCAGGAATTCCCACAACTGCAGCAAGTAGTAGGGTGATGATCTGCGTCGTCATACTTATCATATATATAGTATACTGCACACCCTCCCCTTTGAAAATAAAAAAGCGCACTGCGCTTTTTTATACTCGTGACTTTAGACGCTCTAGGTCAGCAATCGCCATCTTAAGCATAACCTCAATCTTGTCGAGTGTAGGTTTCTCTTCTTTTTCATCATGTTCTTGGATATCGTCGATATCTTCGGAAATCTCGTCGATATCCTTTGAGATTTCGTCGATATCTTCGGAAATCTCATCAACATCCTTTGAGATCTCATCGACATCCTCGGAAATCTCGTCGATATCGTCTCCAATTTCTCGAACCTCAGCTTGGATACTATCGATATCTTCCTCAACACCCTCCAGACTTTCTGTATGGCGATTAACCGACATCTGGATAAAAATGGAGAGGTAGATTGCCTCGAGTGATACTGCGGTTGTGAGCACAAGCATTACCGTTGAGGAATTTGCCCCGAGCATGACAAAAACAAAGGAAGCACAAAAGAGGAGGGTGTGGACCACAAGTGATGCCGGTGAACCAATCCACGTTGTTGCCTTCTCGGCGATAGAACGCACGCGGGGCACCTTTTCAGTTACTATATTTATACTTTCTTTTATTTTCACCATAAATGTATTATACTCCAATTTCAAGTCACAAAACCCGATCGGTATTGTTTCTCAATAGAGCAACAACGCATCTTAACACATTCAGCCTCTTTGGTCGAATATAAAGACGCTCGCTTGGATTTTTCAGTTAAGTACTATATGCTATGACCATGAAACGCGCACTTCTTTCACTTATCATACTTTTTTCTCTCCCCTCGCTTGCTTTTGCAGCAACAACAAAGACGGCTGCACCAAAGTTTTCCTTCCAAGCATGGGTTGCCTATTGGGATAAAGCCTCGAGTACCGCACTCGCAAGCACATACGTAAATCAGCTCGACGAGTTGAGTCCTTTTAGTTTCACCGTAGAATCTGATGGAACAATCATCGATAGCATGTACCTCCTTAAGGACCCTTGGCCAGCACTCTACAAGGCAGCTGCGACATCAAAAAAGAAGACGAAAATCATTCCATCGATTGCCTGGTTCAAGGGAAACGAAATCCACGCAACACTGAATGACAGGGTGAAGCGCACTGCGCACGTCCTCGACATCATTGGACTGGTCACGCGCAACAATTTCGATGGCATCGATATTGACTATGAAGGCAAGATCCTTGAATCTCGAGACGGCTTCAGTGCCTTCGTAAAGGAGCTCGGCGTTGGACTCCATGCAAAGAAAAAACTTCTTGTGTGTACGATTGAGGCACGTACTCCTTATACCGACCGAAAACCGAATGCAACCGATAAGCCACAGTATGTGAACGATTACAAGGTCCTCGCGAAGTATTGTGATGAGGTTCGTCTTATGACCTATGACCAGCAAGACGACGACCGCACACTTGTGAGCGCGAAAAGTAAATACGCCTTCTATACACCAGTTGCAGATCCTGACTGGGTTGCAAAGGTCGTCAATCTCGCAGCAAAGGAAATCCCAAAGAATAAGCTTGTGGTCGGTATCCCCACCTACGGCACTATCTTCAAAATTTCCATAGATAAGGGCGGAAAGCAGCATATCAATAAAATGCGCTCGATCACCTATGCAGAAGCGCTCAAACTCGCTTCTGATAAAGGTATCTACCCGGCGCGTGGTTCTTCAGGAGAACGCACCTTCCATTACACTAAAGATGGAGTGGAATATTCCGCATCATTCCAAGACGCAGAGTCCATTCGCATAAAGATCGCGAATGCGAAAAAACTTGGAGTAAAAGGTGTAGCGCTTTTCAAAATAGACGGCAAAGCAGATCAAGATTTTTGGAAATATATAAAATAGTAAAAGCCCTGTATGGGGCTTTTACTTTATAGTTTTGCGCATACTGGCTACTCTATAGCATTTTCTATATAAAAAAGGGCAAGCGAACTTGCCCTTACTGCTTAGAAATATTTGACTTCGGAATTCAGAAAGACTTCACCTTTGAGCTCCTCGGGGCTCATCGTGATGAGTGCGAAGTTGAAGCCGGTCTCTTTGACATGCGACTCATCGAGCCACCAATTCGGATGCTTCGCGAGTCCCGCGAGCATGCTGCACTTCCCTTTCTGTGCGTCACTGAAACAGAACTCGACACAGGCGGAACCGCATGTCTCGACCTTCAGCGAGACACGGTCGACAGGAAGGATGGTCTCCATCTCATCACCATTGCATTCCCAGAAGAAACGCAGACGCTTTGGGTCAGGCGACCCATCAGCAAGCGGAGGATGATCGACGAAGTAGGTGTAGCTGTTGGCATCGGTTTTACGGAGGCCATGCTTCCCCACAAGGGAGAGCTCCTTGAGCCGCTCATCGCGACTTCCCGGGAACAGCACATAGAAGGCCCAGAACCCCGAGCCGAACATTCCGAAGCACACGAGCAGCATGAGCGCGAGGCGCGGATGGAGCACGGGAAGCGGAATGAAATTCGGCACCAAGAGGGCCACGAAGAAGAATCCGAACACCTTCGCGAAGAACAGCAGACGATTACGCATAGATCCTCCTCGGATCGAATGATACTGCGGTTGAACAGTCACTACCTTGCGGTATTGTCTTTCCTGTCCAAGTTATACTACAAGCGCCTGAAATAGCAAACGCATGCAACCTGGAGAGAATAAATGCAAATCACTTACATCAGGAAGTATTTAATGGCTGAACAGAGGCCTTATATATAATGTAATAAAACTTGACATTACTAACAAATCTGTTATAATGTAGATACAAGTGAATAGGTGTTTTACTTCTCGAAGAGCATGTGAGCGTTCACCAGCGCCCTCATGTCCTCCTCGAGGGGGTGGTGCGATTAGCAATCACCAAGCACGTACATTGTCTGTATGTGTCCTCCTCAAAGAAAAAAGCTATGAAAATCTTTCAGGCTCTGGGGTGGGGATTGTTCTTTCTCATCGTTAGAAACATGATGCCTGAAGTTTTTAGCAGCTTCACGCATTCCCTCACCACGTTCTTTCATGTCTTAGACATCGGTCTTGCCAATGCTCAATCACTGAACATCGGCATGTAACCATTCCAAGAAGCGCCATCCGGCGCTTCTTTTCTATTCCAAACAAAAAACAACAGAGGTCCTGTTGTTTTTTTGAATTTGTAAAAACAAAGAATTGGGATGAAATTTGCCTTTCTGGAACCGCGCGAATTCTAGCGAGCCGTATGCATAATACGGTGAGCGAATCGCGCGGCGAAGAAAGGTAAAGTTCGCCCAATTATTTGTTTTTTGTTCGCCAAATTTTTTATTTCTTAGTGAGTGAGCCCCAGCGCTGACCACTGGCACACGTAACAAGTAAAGGTATTGATGCGCCGGGGGTGTTACGATGCACTCCCTCCATCGCCTCCTTAATGATCTCCTTTGCACGCTTCACCACCTCAGGCTTATCAACGACTTCGAAGATCAGCTCGTCATGTACTTGGAGCAAGAGCTGTATCTCCTTTTCAAGCCCAGCGGCCTTAATTGCAGTATCAACAGCAATCATCGCTTTCTTCACAAGATCTGCGGCAGTACCCTGGAGTGGCGCATTCATGGCCATACGCTCCGCCATCGCTTTAACGAATGGGATCTTCGACTTCAGGTTTTGGAATGGGCGCCTTCGTCCAAACATTGTTGTGGTATACCCCAACTTCGTCGCTTCCTTGAGTACATTCTCGAGATATGCACGAATGGTTGGGAATGCTGCGAAGTACTGATCGTGAAATTCCTGTGCCTCACTGCGCGGAACACCGAGTGATGTGGCGAGTGCAGACACTCCCATGCCATAGAGGATTCCGAAGTTAATGGTCTTCGCGCGTCTGCGCTGCATATCACTCACCTTATCCTCTGGCACATTGAATACACGAGATGCAACAGCAGCATGGATGTCCGCCCCACTTTCAAATATATCGCGAAGATGTTTATCTCCAGAAAGCATCGCAAGTACACGAAGCTCAATCTGTGAGTAATCGAATGCGAGTAAGAGCTTCCCTCTTGGTGCGATGAATGCGTCGCGAATCAACTCCCCATATCCATCGCGCACGGGAATATTTTGGAGATTTGGATCAGTCGATGAGAAGCGACCAGTGACTGTTCCGTCTTGATGCAACTTCGTATGCACACGATTCTGCTCATCAGCGAGTGGTGGTAGCGCATCGATATAGGTCGTGAGTACTTTTTGGATCTCGCGATATTCAAGAATCTTCTCAATAACGGGATGTGCATCTTTCATTTTCTCAAGCTCAGATTCTTTCGTAGAGCGCGCGCCACCTCCTGCAGTCTTACGAATCCCCTTCTCGGAAATCCCGAGCTTCTCGAACAAGACAACTCCAAGCTGCTTTGGCGAATTAATATTGAACTCCTCACCCGAAAGCGTATAGATTGTCTTACGAATACGCTCAATCTTCGTGTGATATTCTTTCGATAATTTCGCTAAGTGATCCTTGTCGAGCATAATACCACGCGACTCAAGTTCTTGAATGATAGGTATAAGCGGAAGCTCTATCTCCTCATAGAGTTTTTTGAGATCGAGCTTCTTAAGCTCTATCTCAAGTTTTTCCATGGCGGCAATAAGTGATGTTGTGTTCGTGTAGCTACAGATGGTCTCCTTTGTTGCGCCACCCTTCTCAGAATCAATAAGCCAATAGGCGATTTGCGCCTTACGTAACAGTACAGCATCATGCGGCTCATCATCAAAAGGCGCCGGAATGACTATCGCCTCTTTTTCTACAGGAACCCCTTTTACCTCAGCAGCAAGCGCCTTAAGACGTGCCCCCAATGTACGAAATTCAAGTTCTTGGAAAAGTGCAAGTGCTTTGTCGACCGTAAATGCATCGATCCAGGTATCCTTAGGTAATTCATATTTGATTGGCGCATCACGACGAATTGTTGCAAGCATCTTTGAAAATACTGCATTATCCGCCCCCTCCTTGAGGAGTTTAATGGTACGCGGCTTCAGACCTTCCTTGAGCATTCCCTCTTCGTCCTTTTCAAGTCGAGCATATATATCCTCTACTGAACCAAATCGTGAAACGATATCCGACGCAGTCTTCTCACCAATACCATCAACACCGGGAATGTTATCCGATGTGTCACCACAAAATCCCTTATAGTCAGGCAAGAGTGCAGGCACAAAACCATATCGTTCTTTGACCGCAGCGGCATCATATACGACAACATCAGAGAGTCCCTTGCGTAGTGTGAATACGCGCACGCGCTCGCCATCGACGAGCTGTAATGAATCAGCATCTCCAGTTACAATAACAACTTCAAGGTCTTTGATATCTTTTGTTTGCTCGACAATCGTACCGAGCATATCATCACCCTCGAAGCCCGGTGCATCATAAATTGGGATATGGAGCGCCGCAAAAACATCTCGAGAGCGCTGAAGTTGCGCCTTGAGTTCATCGTCTGCTTTTACACGCGTGCCTTTATAATCAGCATACTCAACATGACGAAAAGTTTTACCGGGAAGATCATAACATGCGGCGATGTAATCTGGACGGTAATCACCGATTGCACGAATGAGCATCGTGAGGAGTCCATAGAGTCCCCCTGTTGGTTCTCCTTGCTTGGTCGACATATCAGGGAGTGCATGATACGCGCGATGAATAAGTGCGTGTGCGTCAAAGAGCACTAAACGCTTTTTCCCTGTTTTCTTCATGAGGACATTATACAGGGTTAACGTAATCGGCAACAGTAAGGGAAAGTATTACAGCACATAGCCATTTTATGTATATCTCCTGTCGTATATTCCATTTTCCATATATAATAACTTCATGATAAAAGGCCATGAATATACCATTGATTCACTCAATGCACTCGACGACTTTGTTGCTCATGAATTCCTCCCCTTTCTCACCCCAAGCGACGATGGCGCAACAGTAATCGCACTCACCGGAGATCTCGGCTCAGGAAAAACTGCATTCGTGAAGTCTGTTGCAAAACAATTCGGGATTACTGACCACATCGTTTCCCCCACATTCATTATCGCAAAATTCTATCCACTTCCTGGATCCGAGAAACCCGAAGAACTCTTCGAAAATGCCCAAGAAGAACGTGCGCATCCACATTTCCATGAACTCGTGCATATTGATGCCTACCGCATGGAGGATCCGAAGGAAGCAGAAGTACTCAGACTCCCTGAGCTTCTCAATGATGAACGTAAGATCATCTTCATTGAGTGGCCCGAGCAGCTTGGTGCTGAACTCCCAAAGGGAAATATCACCCTACAATTCAAGTTTGTCGATGAAACGACACGCACTATCACACAAACAAACTAAACAAAAACTCGCCCAGTGGCGAGTTTTTGTTTAATTATGAGGATACAGTATACGCTCCCGGCAAACCAAATTCTTCAACTTCTTCACCCTTCACTGAGTCGAGCTCCTGCTCGAACTGATGAATGACCGGGCTTTCGGGCTGCATCTGTGGGACTACAACCATAACGGGTGCGGTCTGCTTACTAGCGAGATCAGCCTTGATAGAAAGTGCGGCGGCCTTTGCTTTTTCCTCTGCCTCTTTAAGACGAGCCTGCGTAGCAATGTACCACTCCTTTGCACGAATTGCACCAATAACACTTGCAATCGCAACATTGAGGATGATAAGCCACATAATCATCGTAGTAGGAAATGTTCCTGATGATGTAGTCTTGTTTGAAGATGAGTTACTAAAGAGTGATCCAGACTTTGCTGCTGCAACACCGGCAACCATCTGTTCATTATTCTTTGTCGTGAAGATGAGCTTTGCATTTACTGAAGGAATACCCTTTGCATCCGCAGTTGTCATAGTGACAATACTGAATGAACGCGCATCACCCTTCTTGATTGCACCAATCGGGAGCACGTACGTACGTGAACCATCTTTTCCTTCCTTCACGAGCAACTCGTTAGCAGTAGAATCGCCGATATAAATGAGTGTGCTTGGGAGCACCACCTCAAACTGCGCCTTCTTCGCCGCATCGATGCGGTTATATGCATAGGCGAGCTTATACTCGATAGTCTGGTGTGTGCCCGCCTTGCCTACAGCCTTCACGGAGACCGTAACATCCTTCACTGTAGAGCCAACGCTACCAGAGAGATCACTACCTGAAACCTTTGTATCGGTGGTATCCTTTTTTGTTGTGTTTGTATCTGAAGATCCGCCGAATGACCCAAAAAGGCCACCATTTGATCCTGAACTTGCACTACGTGTTGCATTTGTCTTTGTATCCACTGCTCCTGCGGTCTGGTTCTTCTTCTCTTCCACGACAGGCTTTACTCCCGTGGTCTTGAAGCTCTTGATTGAACCACGTACGATTCCTCGATCATTTTCTGCAGCAATACGATAGTAATACGTAGTACCCGGGGTAAGACCGTGGAGCTCTGTCTTCACTTCACCACCATCACGATTTGCTGCGTGATCTGAAGTAAGTGCACCGACATTCTTATCTGTTCCCCACTCAAACCAATAACGTGCAGCACCATTATGAGGAGCGACATATCCGTGCATGGTCACACCAATATCCTTAAGCGAAGTCACGCCCCTTGTCTGTGCGATAACAATCGCTTCAGCCGGAACATCATATGACTTTGTAGTAAAATATATTGTCTTACCTGCAATATGGTCCTTCTGGTTCTCTGCAACAACACGATAGAAATACTGTGTTGAAGGAGCAAGGCCGCGGAGCGTATAGGTGCCCGTACGTGTATAACGTGTACCAACGGTGCGCTCAGGTGACTTAAAGACAGTGTCTTCAACACTACCCGAAACACCCCATTCAAACCAATACACATTGTCAGGAGTATCACCAGCAGTGATGTCAGCTGAAATCTGCGCACTATTGTACGTGATTTGCACTACAGGCTTCGTTTCCACAGAAAGTGAACCAGCCGCAAAGACGGTGGCAGGAAGCACGAGAGAGAATATTGAGATAAGGTAGATTATCTTTTGCATTCAAACATTCTACCATAATTATCATAATTGTCAAGCACTCAAAGGTCCATATTCCTAGCCTCCCCCTACCCTCAAACCCCTATAAATATAGCGATACTCCGGATTTTCCTCATAAATACCTCTTCAATTAACCCTATCTCTATACTTTATATATTGAAAAAGCCTTACAAATAAAGGGAATTTGAATTTCCACCCAGCAAAAAACCGCAGATTTTGGGTGCAGGTTGCCGTGCTGGAGACATGCGAACTCAAGCGAGATGGGCTCGGTGCCCATCGAGTGAGTCGCATGCCGAAGCATGGCAAGATGCGCCAAAATATACGGTTTTACCTAGAGTCTATAAGCCCCACTGCGTCAGCGACCTCGCTGAGCGCAGTAACCCCATTTATAGCCTTTACGATTCCATCCTGTCTCATAGAGAGTAGCCCCTGTGGCTTTGCGGCCTCAACAATCTCATGCTCTGATGGATTTTTTGCAATAATCGCTTCAATTGCGCGATCCATACGGATTCCTTCGTAAATCGATATGCGCCCCTTGAATCCAATACCACTGCAAACCTCACAGCCTTTTGGACGGTAGAGTTGTCCAGAATATTTTAAATCTGGACGATACTTCGTAATCTCAGGAATCTCTCGCGCAAGTGCTTCTGCTTCATAACCCTCAGGAACATACGCCTCTTTACAATTTGGGCAAAGCTTACGCACGAGACGCTGTCCAATCATAAAGTTAAGCGATGAGGGAAGAATTTTTGGATTCACTCCAATATCAATGAAGCGTGGAATAGCTCCCGCAGCAGAATTTGTATGGAGTGTCGAAAGTACGAGATGTCCCGTAAGTGCTGCCTCTACGGCTACGCTTGCGGTTTCATTGTCACGAATTTCTCCAACCATCACAACATCAGGATCTTGACGCACTGCAGCACGAAGCCCGGCTGCGAAATCGTAACCCTTACTATGATCAATCTGCGTTTGAGCGATACCGGTAACGTGATACTCGACAGGATCCTCAATTGTTATTATTTTTATCTCAGGATCAAGCAACTTCTTCAGTGTCGCATACAGCGTCGTTGTCTTACCGGAACCTGTTGGCCCAGTTGTCACGATCATACCATTAGGCTTACTGATCTCTTCAAGCATGATCTTGTAAAAGACCTCATCCATTCCAAGCGCCTCAAGCGGAACATTAATGGATTTAGGATTAAGGAGTCGCATCACGATTGACTGATTGTATGTTGAGGGCACGATTGAGACACGCACTTCAATATTGGTATCTCCGAGATGAATAGTGAATCGTCCATCTTGTGCCTCTGCAGTAACATTGAGCTTAATACCCGACATCAACTTCAATCGTGCGAGCATTTTCCTGTATGCCTCACTACTGATGTTTGCAACATCATAAAGTATGCCATCAAGTCGATAACGAATACGCACCGAAAACTCTTCGGGTTCGATATGAATATCCGATATCCCCAATGCAACAGCACAGCCCATAACAATCTCTGCGATTTGCGAAGTTGCGTGTGGACTATTCTGCTTCTTTATCTCCTCAAGCGCTCCGGTCACATCCTTGATCTGCTTGACCACACTAGAATATTTTCGGACCGTCTCTTCAGAAATACCGAGCGCTCCACCTGTTGTCGCAGTCGTATGTTGAGTTTCTTTATATACCTCAAGGGCTTTTGTAATCGCAAACTCTGAAGCAAGAAAAATTTCTGAATCAAGACCGTGGGTCTTTAAAAATGCAATAATGCCCTGGAGCTCAGGGTTATTCGGTGTCTGTGCGGCGATATGTGCTGTATGCCCATCGAGGTCAAAAATAACAACACGCGCACGACGCGCAGTCTCTTCGTCAATGAGATGAAGGGCGGTGTTCTTAATAATGATAGCGTTGAGATTCACATAGCCAAGTTTGTAGCGTTCAGCCAAAATCTGCGCGAGGTCCTCAGCTTCGCGCTCACGGTGTTCAATAATTGGATCAATACCCATAGCTACATAATAACATACACGGAAAGATAAAACCGTCACAAGAACAGTGCTGAAGGAATAAGAAAAGGGCCCAATGGGCCCTTTTGGTCTACATCTAACCCCTCGGGATGGAGTGACATCGGCGACAACGTGCCTCGTACACCTTTTTATCTGTACCCGCGTCAGCCTCAATGCGCTCCTTCGAGAAAATATTCTTCTGGGTGAAACTTGCGGGGCTTGAGCATTCAAAACAGAATGCCTTTGTCTTCACCACTTCGTTTGCAAGTGCAAGGAAAGTTGCTACTGTCGCGAATGGACGACGCATGAAATCGAGGTCGAGACCAACAACTACGACCTGAAAATCCTTATCCTTATGCTCTTCAAGAAGGTTTGTCACCTCCTCAACAAGCCATTCCCCAAAGAACTGCACCTCATCAATTGCAATGATGTGCGGATCCTGTTCATGCACCAACCGCCTGAACGTTTCCGCATCACTTACTGTGTGAGCAGGATGCTTCGCCGCAACGATGAATTTCTCGGAATCCTCTGGATCAAGGATGCGTGTCACCACATGATCCTCATAGCGCGTATCTACAGGTGACTTGATCACCAAGATGCGCTTTTTCACGATTTGCGCCCGCTTAATAAGACGCAGCAATTCCTCTGACTTGCCAGAGTACATAGGTCCTACAATTGCGGTAAGGGTTGCTTCTTGTGAGTTTTGCATGGTGTGCTCCTTTATGTCTATGTTTACGATAACATGCCTATGTACTCAAAAGTATTTACATGCCTGTGGAGGAGATGTTATAGCACAACAGTAGAGCACATATTTTTCTAAATACAAAATAACCACCCCGAATTATTGAGTGGTTATTTTAAATCAAAACCAAGATGCGTATATGCCTTCGGGGTCACGGTGCGACCTCGCGGTGTGCGCTCAATGAACCCTAGTTTAAGTAGGTATGGCTCATACACCTCCTCAATAGTTGCCATCTCCTCTGCCGTTGCAGCCGCGAGTGTGTTGAGTCCAACTGGTCCGCCATTAAATTTTTCTATCATGACCGTCAACAATTCACGGTCGGGAGTTCCAAGGCCAAGCTCGTCCACCTCAAGTAAAGCAAGTGCCTCGCGCACCACCTTCTCATCGAGTGGCACCTTGTGTACCTGTGCAAAATCTCGAGCACGCTTCAAAAAATGATTAGCGGTACGTGGTGTAAAACGAGCACGCTGCGCGATTGCGAGCGCTGCCCCCGGCTCAAGGCTCACGCCCAAGATATCCGCAGAACGCGTTACAATGCGTGCTATTTCATCGTTCGTATAGAACTCGAGACGAAACACGCCTCCACCAAAACGGGAGCGTAGTGGGGCAGATAATGCAGCAATACGTGTTGTCGCAGCAATGAGTGTAAATGCAGGGAGTTCAAGCTGAATAGTACGCGCCGATGGCCCCTTTCCAATAATGATATCAAGTACTCCTGATTCCATTGCTGGATAAAGCACCTCTTCAACCATCTTATTTAAACGGTGAATTTCATCAATAAAGAGAATATCACCGGGATTCATGTTCGTTAGGAGTGAGGCAAGGTCGCCCACCTTTTCAATTGCAGGACCTGAGGTCACCTTGAGCTGCGACTTACTTTCCGATGCAATAAGATGTGCAAGTGTGGTTTTACCAAGTCCTGGAGGTCCATAAAACAATAGGTGTTCTGGAGGATGACCACGCTCCTTTGCTGCAGTAAGAAGGATATTCAAATTCTGTTTAATATGCTCCTGCCCCACATAATCACCCCACGACGAAGGCCTGAGTTTTTGATCAAGGAAAAGAGAATCATTCTTTCCGTTCGGTAAAATATTAGAGAGTTCACTTGACATAAAATTTGTTTATGATATACTGCTTCCGGTTTAAAGTTGCACAGAAACAGGTTGTCTTGCGCACTTCTCTCACAGTATAACAGGAGAAATAGCGATGCTCCTATCGCGCTATATTCTCTTGTCCCAAGAAAGACTTGACAACTTTAAATTATCATGATATAGTTCATGAGCAAACAAGTTCGCTGTTCTCACCCTCAAACGATTAGAGCCCCACAGGCTTCCATGATGTAGCTCCAAAGACTTATTGGTTCGGCGCGCAAGCGACCGTTGCTGGCAAACTCTTCAGGAATGCATTTCACCATAGATTCCGGTCTATGGTAATCGATTGAGGGTAAGGACCACGAAAGCAAGAAAAACTCGCGCAAGCGAGTTTTTCTTTTGTATTAACACAAATATACGCCAATGAAACAGCGAGGAATTTTTCGCAAGTTGCCTTTACTGGAATGAGCACCGCAAGCGAGGTGTATGTGTTATACATTGAGCGCGGAGCGGAATGAAGCAAAGGCAAATTGTGGAAAATAACCGCTGCTGTAATATTGCAAGCGGAACGGTGCATTTGCGCAAGCGGGTGCCAGGCACCGCTTAAAATAAAATACCAACTGCGCGCAGCTGGTATTTTATTTATCGCGCAAATGCGCTAGAATCCTTCTTCGAGCGGATCCTCGTCGGCCTTAAAGTTATAACGAGCCTCATCATCCTCGTCTGTATAGAAATCTTCCTCATCATCCTCTTCCTCATCTTCACCAACTTCTGGCTTCAAGGTATCTCCGAACTCATCAGTAAGAGAACCAAACTCATCCTCCTCTACAGGGAGCACGTCTTCATGGAGTGCATCGATATCAACCTCAACCAATTCCTCGTCTTCAAGAAAATCATCGCCCGTTGGGCCGAATTTGGTTTGCTCTTCTTCAAGCTCATCATCGGGCAAAATGCCTACTGCGTCGTCACTCATGGCGTCTTAATGTATTTAATCCTAATAGATTAATTGGAATATAACACTGAAAATTGATTTTGTGCAAGCCTAAAAATAAAGCTGTGGATAACTAACGTTTTAGAGTACCCCACTTCGGATCATTGTGGCTCGATGTGCGTTTTCGGCGAGCGCAGCAAGTCCGAGTGCAATAGCATCAAACTCATCATCAAGCCTTTTTTCCATTGGTAGTTTTGTAAGTTTTTCTACCATAAACATCATCTGTGCCTTTGTCGCTTTTCCATAACCCGTCAGCGCAATCTTCGCTGCACCAGGATGCACTTCATGAATAGGAACGTGAGCTTTTGTTGCTGCGTAGAGTAATGCACCGCGCACCTCCGCCACTTGGAGTGCAGTCTTTGCATTATTTGAAAAAAATAATCCTTCAATCACAAAAAGCTCCGGCTTATGTATTTCGATCAAGTGGGCAATAGTTTCGACGACTGTCGTTAGGCGATCAACGAATGCAGATTTTGCAGGTGTTTCAATACATGTCGAGAAGCGCACCTCTGCACCCCTTCCATCACCATCTAATACTGCGACACCACATCTCCCAAACCCTGGATCAACTGCGAGGACTTTCATAAACACAGAGTACCACAGAATCGAGTGGAATAAAAAGTTGTACTTGGTAAATTTTTTTGAAACAAAAAACCACAGATTTTGGATGAAATTTGCTTTGTTGGAGGTAAATGAACTCTAAGGAGATGGGCTCGGTGCCCATCGACTGAGTCATTTACCGAAACAAAGCAAAGCTCGCCAAAATATGTCGTTTACCTGAAAAATTAAAACAGCCACGCTTTAGTGGCAGTTTTAATTGAGTTGATTTGACTCGCGGTGGCGAGACCTCTACAGGCAAGAACGCCTGGTCCCCGAAGGGGCGTTCTTACTCTACATTCGTATATACGTCCTGGACTTCTTCGCAAGACTCCAGCTCATCCACAAGCTTCTCAAGCGCCTCCAGATCCGCATCTTCAAGATCCATTGTTGAGTTTGGACTATATTCTCCATCGGGATGACGAGTGAAAGCCCAAGTTGCTGAACCCGCTGATGCAAGTGCAAAACCATTTTTTGAAAGGATGTGCTTTATTTCTTGCGCAGCCTTGTTGCGATTACTTGTAAGTGCAACAATGATCATTGCACACGCTCCTGGTCCGTATGCCTCATAAATAAGCTCTTCTGACGCAACCATATCACTCGACTGTCCTTTCTTTAGGGCGCGATCAATCGTATCCTTTGGCATATTCTCCTTCTTTGCCTTATCAATAAGCACTTTCACGCTTGCGGCATTTACATCGCCCTTCAAACGTTTCACTTCATTAGCAATAAGGGAACCATACTTTCCGAAAATTTTACTCTTCTTTGCATCCTCTGACCCTTTTTGTCTTTTGATCTGTGCCCACTTATTATGTCCTGACATGTGTTTTGAGTTTTTGCTATTAATCGACAGTGATCTTCACGAATCGATGTTTCCCCACCTTCAGCACTAACGTCTCATGAACTATTTGCTGAGAATCTGCGAGTTTATCTTCTCCATTCCTGCGTAATGCTCCCGCTTCAATAAGTCTACGAAACTCTGTTTTTGATGGAACAAACTTTTCTCGCAAGAGAATATCCACAAGAAGCTCTCCTTTCACTGCTTTTACTTCATGAATATCATCAGGGAGTCCTCCTTTTGCAAACGTTGCATCGAATTCCTGGCGCGCTGCTTCTGCTGCGGCTCGTCCATGATAAATCTCAGTAATCTGCTGTGCGAGATTCATCTTTGCTTCCTTTGGGTGAAGTTTTCCATTCTTAATCTGTAAAAGAATCTCTTTCACCTCAGTAATAGGAGTAAATGTACACAGTGTGTAGTACGACTCCATAACAGAATCAGGAATAGACATCATCTTCCCAAACATCTCAGTAGGTCCATCAATAATGCTTACATAATTATCAAGAGACTTACTCATTTTCTCTTTTCCATCGAGACCGACGAGGAGCTCAAATGAGAGCACAGCTTGGGGTTCACGGTGATTCATCTCCATCACTCGGCGTCCCATAAGAAGGTTAAATGTCTGATCAGTACCACCAACTTCAAGATCACAACTTCCATAAATACGTGCGAGCATGTCTGAGTCTATACCCTGAATGATCGGGTAAAGCATCTCGTGCATATAAAGAGATTCTCCTTCTTTGATTCGCTTCTGAAACATATCACGCTCTGAAAGCTGTGCGAGTGTGATATGTTTTACTGTCCAGAGTAAGTTTGTAAGAGAAACAGAACTAATAAGACTGTTTCCCATCTTTGCTTGCATGCGCGTTTCTTGATACGCAGCCATTTTCCCCATCAAAGAATTTGGGGTGAATGTAATGTGCTGTCCATGTTCATTAAATTCAATAACTGCATCATCAGGAAGATTAAGGTCTGTTGCGGAAAGAAACCAGTCTGAATTTCTTATCCAAGTAAACACTTCTTTATCAGTACGAAGGATTTTTCCAACCTGAGCAAGATAGGTGTGCATGTTTTCTTCAACCGCATGCTGCTCAATCTCTGGACGGACCTTACTTTTACCTGTCGGATCTCCAATTTGTGCAGTATAGTCACCAATAAGGAAAATAACCTTACAACCAAGATCCTGCATTTGCCGTAATTTTCGTAACACTACCGCGTGTCCGAGGTGAATATCGGGGCGTGTTGGATCGACACCAAACTTGATGTAAATATCCTTATCATATTTCCCCTCTGCTTTTGCAATGAGTTTTTCTCGGAATTTATTCCCTGGATCCACAAAACTACCAACTCCGCGAGTAAGCATGTCATCGACAAGACCAAGCAATTGCTCATGAGAAAGTGTCGTCATAGACCAATACTAGCAAAAATGGCTCCATTGCGCAAAATACACGAATTTTATATGTGGGTTATAATAAATACATATGACTGGTCCGATTAACCACTTTGAAGGATTGCTTGCAAAATACAAAGAGAAATTAGACACTCTCGATAATAATCGTCGAGATATCACCCAAGTAATCAAAGAAATCACCGGGGTAACAATAACTGAAAAAGAATTTGAGGTACGCGACCATACTCTTTTTCTCCACATCCATTCAGCAAAAAGACAAGTAATCTATTTCAAAAAAGAAGAACTCCTTCTCGCACTCCAACAACTTCCACAAAAACTCATCATGGATATCAAATAAAACACCGCCCAAGTGAGCGATGTTTTATTTTTTACTTTATTGTACTGATGTCTCTAATGCTGTTTGATCAATGAAGTTCTCCTCCATTGATGTTTCACCAGAAATTCCATCTGCATCAACCGCTACAACACGTATTGTGTGAATACCTGCAGAAAGTTGGTGTTCTGCTGGTGAAAATGCAAATTCATAAGGTGGTTGTCGTACTGAACCAAGAAACTGCCCATCAAGGAAGAAGTCGACACGCTCAACCGTTTTTACTGAGGTAACCTTCGTTTGCACCTTATATTTATCAAGGAGTGAAACAACCTTATCAGCGTTCGCTTCATCAATAATTATTTCGACGGATGGTCCTGTTTGTTCACGCATTGTACTATTAGCTACAGTAATAAGTGCGGAACCAGGAATACCATTCTCTTTAAGCCATTTTTGTGCTGAAAACTCCCATCGCGCAAACTGTTCATCGTTTCCAGGATTCGAGGGAACAGGTCCTGTAGGATCATCTTTGTTTACAAAAAACAGAATATCATGTGCTTCACCAACATTTGGTATCAACTTTTGTTCCCTAAACTGTACTGGAACACTCGCATCAGCAATAACCCCTGTACGTGTATCAATATCATATGGTGTTGTACTCATCCATACTCCACGGAGCGCGGGTTTTGTATTTGGGGCAATTGGATCAGGAGGTACAAAACGTTCATCTTTTGGAAAACGCTCTGGGAATTTTTTAAACACCTCATCAAGATAGTCGCGCCAAATTGGGGCCACTGCGAAACCTGCGGCCTTTTTCACCATGGGGGTATTATCATGATTTCCTGCCCACACTACAGCAACAACTGAAGGTGTGTACCCAATAACCCAATAATCTCTTGAGTCATTCGTTGTACCTGTCTTTACTGCAACTTGCCTGTCTGAAAAATGAAGTGCTGAATCTACGCCATAAGCGGGCGTACGCGCAACATTATCAGAAAGCACATCAGAAAGTAATCGTGTAACCTGAGGAGGAAGCACCTCACGTGGTTCACTAGTATACTCTTTTATGATTTTTCCATCCTTATCCTCAACACGTTCAATCATTTGCGCTGGCTGTAATACTCCTTCATGGGCAAAAGCTCCATATGCCTGCGCCATCTCAAGTGGAGAAACTTCACCGGCTCCAAGCACTAAAGAGAGTCCGAATCGGTCTGCATGATCAAGCGTAGTAATACCGAGATCTTTTGCAAGTGCGAGTGACTTCTTTATTCCTACAAGATAAAGCATTTTTACCGCTGGAACATTGAGTGATTGTGCAAGTGCATTACGAAGTGATATTGGACCGTGATATGTTCCGTCATAATTCTTTGGTCGATAACACTCGGTATTATTTTCTGGAATCTTTGTTGCATCAATATCACAACGCGTATCAAAACTTGTCTGAGCATCAAACACTACAGTACTCGGGAGATATCCCTCACGGAAGGCTTCAGAATAAATAATTGGTTTGAATGATGAACCCGGCTGGCGTCGTCCATCATTTACCACATTAAACATTCCATAACCCTTCTCACGATAATCACGAGAACCTACCAGTGCGAGCACTTGTCCTGTTTTTGGATCAAGTGAAACAAGGGCTGAATTATCAGCATTGAAGTTTGATTGTAGTGTATTACGATGTTTTGCAATAGTATCCTCAGCAATACGCTGCAAATCAAGATCAAGTGTAGTAATAACCTTTAAACCTCCATTTTTCACATACTCCTCTCCATATTCATCCTCAAGACGCTGCTTCACCTCCATAACAAAGTGTGGGGCCTCGAGACTTCCTCCGAAATCTTGAGGGGTATCAAATCTCACCACCTCTCCTCGTGCCTGCTTTTCTTGATCTGCAGTAATCATCCCTAGTTCCTTCATGCGCTTTAGAACCAAGTTTTTACGCGCATTAAGTGCTGCTACATCGCCACCATGAGGGCGAAGTCGTGTTGGGGATTGTGGAAGAGCAGCGAGATACGCTGCCTCAGCTAAATCAACAGCACTCGCATGCTTTCCAAAATACCCCATTGACGCTTCTTCAACTCCAACAATATTTCCTCCATAAGGAGCATCATTAAGATAGAGTTCAAGAATTTCATTCTTACTTTTTACTCGCTCGAGCTTTATAGCAAGAATCCACTCTTTCACTTTTCGAGTGATTGTCTTCTCTTGAGAGAGCAGTGCGTTTTTCACCACCTGTTGTGTAATTGTTGATCCTCCTTGAGCATAACCACCACTTGTAAAATTCGCATAAACTGCACGAAGAATTGCTCGTGGTTTTATCCCTGAATGCTGATAGAACTCTGCATCCTCAATAGCGATTGTCGCTTGCTGGATGTTTGTATTTATCTTATCAAGCGGCACAATTGTGCGCTGAATATCACCATAAACATCATAAAGAACATATTGTCCTGTATGATCATAAATCTTCGTTGACTGTGAACGGAACCGGGTATCCAAGAGTTGGAAATCTGGTATCTGTAAAGTGAGTGCCCAAGCAAGAAAAACACTTGTTATGAGTGTTCCAATAAGAAAAAACCATGTGAAAAAGTACTGAAACCAATACATTTTCCCTAATTTTTTCCTCCTGTGTGGTGGTATTGCAATTGGTGAGTGCATAAGTGTAGACTGTTTTACATTATATCACTTCTCATCGCAAGTCATAAATCATGAAGTAATAATAAAACCTATAATACGTTACATATTATAGGTTTAATGAGTTTTACCCTCGCATTGGCATAAGTAGATAACGGAATGAACCATCAGCTACCCCTTCAATAACGATAGGCCTTCCGGGACCTGCACACTTAAATACCACTGAATCAGTTGCAATAACACTGAGCACATCATTTAAGTAACGTGTATTTAAAAGATATTCTACAGATTCACCAGTGAGTACGGATTCGATCTGTTGCGAAGTCTCACCAACTTCATCGTTTCGGGCTTCTACTTCAAATACCCCTTCAGAAGGCATGATTTTTAGTCTAACCTGGTGTAATTTACCCGAAAAAACAGTTGTAATCTTTAATCGATCAATAAGATCTTGTTTTAATAGCGTCGCTTCCGAAGTTACCTGTTTTGGAATAATCTGATGATAATCAGGGAAAATACCATCAACAAGACGTGTTGTAAGACGGAAACGTCCACAAACAAACGTAAGCTGCGTGCGTGAGAAGTAGATATTCACCTGTTCATCAACACCTTCAAGTGCGCGACTGATCTCAGTAACATTCTTCGAAGGAATAAGCACGCGAATCTCTTCTTCAGGTACTGACTTAAGAGGAACCTTCTTTTCTGCGAGTCTCGAGGAGTCGGTCGCTACAAAATACAGCGTACCGTGCTCTATAGTCATCAACACTGATGCAAACTCGGGTTTAACGTCAGTTACCGCTGCGGCATATGAGGTGGCCTTAAAAGCGCTAATAAGGGTCTTTGCGGGCAAGGTGATATGTGTCCCCTTTTCAAGAAAGGGAAGGGTTGGAAAATCCTCATATCCATAACCCTTAATGAGTGTGGAGTAGTTCTCACCGGTGATTGTAAGATGTTCACCAACTTGCTCGAGGGTGACATTACGTTCCTGTGGGAGATTATTTAGGAATGAGCCCAATGTATCTGCGGGGATGGCAAGTACTCCTTCACGCTCAACACGTGCAGGGAGCTCGATCTCAATACCGAGATCGAGATTCGTTGCACGCAATCGCAACGACGTATTGTTTGCAATAAGAAGTACGTAGCGCAAAACAGGAAGTGTTGCTTGCTTCGCTGTGAATCGTTCAGCAGTTAAGAGTGCGTCCTTCAGATTTAGTTTTACACATTCGAGCTTCATATTCTTTATATATAAATTCATTATTATTAAGAGCACTGTGGGTATGTGTATAGAAGTGATTTAGTGAGGCTAGTTAAGCATCTTTTTCATTTCATTACTGTGGATAAACTGCCGAGCAGAATGACTTATCAACAGTAGGGAGACATACCAACAATCTCATCCCCATTACTCTTCTAGAATACCTTAAAGTTACCCACTTGGAAACACACAGGAAAACACTCACTCTCCACCATCTCTCCCCAATGTGCGTAAGTATGTTAAAAGGTGACAGCTGAAAAACCATTACATAGCAACCTCTTTTGCAAGTATTGGAGTATATTCAATGTAGTTCATTTGTACATGAAGTTACATATAAAACTAATTTGAATTATTTCATTTCTACCACTTAGAATACTAGTATCAAGAAGATATTTTTTAAGAAAGTCCTAATATATATTTATTGATACTTTCCTTCTAATTTAAAAAGCGCTTACGCGCTTTTTAAAAGAGTGCTCTGATTTGTTCAATTTCTTGAAGAAGAATACCGTCTGTTTTCACATCGTTCTTTACCTTTTCACAACTATGGATGACTGTGGTGTGGTCCCTACCACCTAGTTTTTGTCCAATTAGTGGATATGAGATATTGAAATCCTCTCGAAGGATGAACATAAGGATCTGGCGAGGGCGGACGACTTCCTTTCGGCGCGTCTTCTCGTAAATATGTTTTTCATCGATATTATAGAAACCTGAGATAACGCGAACTATATCTTTGATTGATACAGGGCGTGTTGGCTTCGTATTGTTCTTGATGAGTGATTTAATATCCATCACCGAGAGTTCACGTTGTTTCAATTGTGCCTGGCAAATAACTAGATTCAATGTTCCCTCAAGCTCACGAATGGAAGCCTGTATGGTTTCTGCAACATAACGAAGGATTTCATCACTCAAGATGACACCTTGCTGGTGTGACTTCTCTTGGAGGATAGCGAGACGTGATTCATAGTCAGGCATTGTTATTTCTACAATCATTCCTGCACCGAATCGTGATTTTAGGCGATCCTCAAGGCCATTGATGTAGTTCGGATGCCTATCTGAAGAGAAAATGATTTGCTTATTGTTTCCATGGAGTGCTTCGTAGAGATGGAAAAGCTCCTCTTGAGTCTTCTCTTTACCTGCAAAGAATTGAATATCATCCATGATGAGCACATCGTGTTTACGATAACGCTCTTTGAATTCCGCATGCTTTCCTGATTGCACCGCAGAAACATAATCATTCGCGAAACGCTCAGAACTGATGTATTGAATGCGCTTTCCTGGAAAGTTCTTCTTAATACCATTTCCTAATGCTTGTGTAAGGTGGGTCTTTCCGATACCTGTTTGTCCGTAGATGAACAGTGGGTTGTACATGATACCGGGCTTTCGGAGGACTGCTTGAGATGCGGCGAATGCAAGCTCATTGAATGGTCCCGTAATGAAGTTTTCGAAGGTATAACGAGGATTTAAGCCGTCTTCTTTGTTTACATAAGCCTCTGCAAGAGGAAGTTCCCCCGCCATACTCATTGAATTCGCACGTGCTTTCTGGGTGAACTCAGTCTTTTCGAGCTGTAGATCACGGCCGGCCTGATTTGGAGTGATATTCTTCGCAATTACGAAATCGATTGCACGGATTTCTGGAGAAATATTGCGAAGGATACGAAGAATTGTGGAATTATACTTATTTGCGAGCCAGTCGCGTGCAAACTCATTGGTTGTGCCGATAAAAGCAGTACCCTGTTCGATTCGGGTGATCTTTGTATTTTTGAACCATGTAGTGAAGTTCGCTGGTGAAACTTCGAGTTCAATATCTACAAGCGCACGTGTCCACAATTCCTTATTCTCCATGATCATAGGTATAATTGAGTTTTGGTACCCCAACATTGATTTCTAAACACCGAGTCCAATTTGATTCAGTGGTCAAAAATTTTTTGTAAGCGTACAAGGGCCGGTTAACGTGTGCACATTATAGCGGAGGGAATGCCATTTGCGCTATGGGCGCTTTTGTTCATAACCCTGTGGATAACGTGTTGATATGAAGATTACGTGAAAAGACTGCGCATAGCAAGTTGACGCTACCGATTATGTAATTTCACATAATAAAAAACAAAACAATTTTATGTTTTGTTTTTTTTCTAAGGCATATCAACGAGATTTTTTTGCCACGGATGACAGCGGGTGATACGAAGTAACCCTTTCCCTACCCCTTTCACAGCACCATGTTTTTCTATTGCAAGCTCCATGTACTCCGAACAAGTGGGGTGCATTGCACAAGTACTTCTTCCACTTGAAAAGATACTCTTATCAGGAGAAAGAAAAGTTTGATAGAAGCGAATGATGTATTTAGTGAGCATGTTGCTTGTGAAGCACCTCGAGAAACTCTTTAAGGTCGCTTGCAATCGCTGCAAAGGTGATGTCTTGTGTGTGTACAACTGGGAACACAAGGAAAAATCCAAATGGAGTAGTGTCAAGCTTAGGAAGTTCATCGCGCAAGAGGCTGAATACGCGTCGCTTGAACACATTGCGTGTTATTTTCGTGCGATAGTATTTTTTTGCTGCAATAATAGCAATGCGTGCGCGCTCTCCCCTCTTGTGGATAGCACGAACACGGAGGACTTTACCGGTCCACTGGAAGCTTGGGAGGCGTGAATCCGGGAAATCTGCTCTTTGTATACGCCTTAATGAGGAAAGCATGGGATTAGTATAACAAATTGTCCATGCCTTGCTAGACATGGACAATGAGTAGGGTTATTTTAAACCGTTACGAGGCGCTTGCGGCCGAGTGCGCGGCGACGTGCAAGGATAGCACGGCCAGTCGGGGTTGCCTTGCGAGCAAGAAAACCATGAGAACGCATACGCTTAAGCTTCTTTGGCTGGTACGTCTGAGACATAATATGGGTACTCTATAACAAATTCTGGAAAAAAGCAAGCCCTTGGCTATAAATATAGCTATTTCAGGTACTCTTTTATAAAATCGAGGCAAAACGCATTCATTTATTATCTTTTGTGCTTACGGAGGTTTCTTTGTTTAGGGCTCGCAAAACAGCTTACTATCTGATAGTATTCACCTAACATGAAAACATTTTGGATGGCCTTTGTTTATAAGCCGATCTATAACGCATTTTTCTTCCTTTTATGGCTTACACCTGGGCATTACGTTGGTATTGCCATTATTGCGCTTACCCTACTTGTACGTTTCGCTATTTATCCGCTTACGCTGAAATCTATTAAAGCGCAGCGCGCAATGAAGGAGCTTGATCCGAAAATTAAAGCTCTAAAAGAGAAGCATAAGGATGATAAAACTGCGCAGTCGATGGCAATGATGGAGCTCTACAAGCAAGAGAATGTTTCGCCAATGAGTGGGTGTTTGCCTCTCTTGATTCAGATCCCTATTATTTCTACTCTCTTTTTCGTGCTTAAGGGTATAGCGGTGGTTAACACCGACCTTATCTACAGTTTTACGCCGCATGTTGCTCAGCCAAACTTGTATTTCCTCGGACTTGATCTTGCGGGAACAAGTATTATCCTTGCACTCCTTGTTGGACTCACCCAGTTTTACTCCACACACCTTTCAATGGGTGTAAAAGCAGTAAAAGCACCACTTGCTGCGGGAGAAAAACCCTCATTTGCAGATGACTTTCAAGATTCAATGCAGATGAATATGCGCTATTTCCTTCCTGCACTCCTTGCTTTTACAGCATATAAACTCTCGGCTGCAGTTGCGTTATATTGGGTAACGAGTAATATGTTTACTATCGGACAGGAGCTTCTCGTAAAATATAAGAGCGAGAAGAAGGTTAAAGGAAGCTAATTCTACTCATATGGAGCAAACCATGAATACAATTATTCGCACGATGATCGAAAAGATGGGTGCAACTGTGACGGAAGTTCGTGAAGAACATGATGTTACTGGTGGTGTGATTTATCACGTCGATACTCCAAACAGTGCGGTGCTTATCGGTCCTGATGGCGAAACTCTTAAGGCTATCAACTTTCTTGCAAAGCGTATTGCTGAATATAAAGAACTTCCAACAACATTCCATGTTGATATTGGAGGATACGAAGAGGCTCGTCGCAAGAAGATTGCAACTGTTGCAAAAATTTATGCAGAACGTGCGCGCTACTTTAAGGCATCAGTTCCTATGGAGCCGATGAATCCTTATGATCGTCTTATTGTACATGCCACATTGCAGGAAATTTCAGATGTGACTACTTCGTCGGAAGGAGTTGGTCTCAATCGTCATGTTGTTGTATTCTATAAAGCTCCGGAAACTGAAACCGGTTTCAATTAAAAAACACAGCAAAGCTGTGTTTTTTAATTAATATAGTGGAAAACCTTGATCGGATGCTTCTGTTTTAGGAAGTACAGGTGCCTTTATTCCTTCACAAAGTAGTTGCCCAGATACATAACCACCATTTTTGCTCGTGTTCTTAATACAACGATCATCGAGTTCCGTTTTTCCATCTGAAGCAATCTTATTGCACCACCACCAACCTGGAGTTTGATTACCATTCATACAGATATGGAAGTGAGCGCCCGTATAGTGTGCAGATGCACCTGGTGTGCTCTCGTCAGTGTACCAAACATCATCATAGAGGTAACGTACATTGTTAGAGAATGAACGAGAAATGTATTCTGCTTTTGTCTTCAAGAAGAGGTCAAGATCTGGGGTTTTATTGATGTCCATCACATCAGGGTGGTTTGGTCCATGAGTGTTGTGTCCAGGCTCTGTTCCCCCATTGACGAGTACTGGGCAGCTCCACTTATTTGACTCAGTACAGTTATCTTGTTTTGTAAACTGTCTTCCGAGGTTAATAAGTTTGTTAAGGATTTCATCATTAAGTCCTGCGAGGTTGGTGCATGAGGTAGCAACAGCGTTTGGACAAGATGGTTTATTTGTGAAAATATGCTGGCTTGCGAGTCTTTCTCTAGCATCTTGTTCCGCGAATGACATTGCGGCGCCAAAAATTTGAGAGCACTCTTTTGTTTCAATTTTTAACTCCTTTGGTTCCGGTGCATCCTTAAGTGCCTTAAGTGTGTCTTCACAACTTCTCTGATCACCGAATGGTCCCCTCCAAAAATAATGCTTTTCAGTTGAGGTAAGGAAATACCAGCCCTTACCGTTAATACCCTCTCGTATTACGCGCGGGTTTGCTATTGTTCCATCGGCATTTAAGATAGGGCTTCCATCGGGATTTACTGGTGCTCCTGTTGCAGCATCAAAGAGCTGTAGCTTGAATTTTGCTTGCGCAGTAGAGGAGGCAATAAGAAGATTCTCAGTGACTAATTTAGGGTTTAGTGTGTTAAGGAAAATCCAAGATCCTGCAATAAGTCCAAGCCCCCCAACAATTGCAATCATTTCACTGCGTACTTTTGAGAATGCGTTTACTTTTTCTGCACTTGTGATGATAGTGAAGCCTACCATGACAAGTCGGACGACACCGATCACTCCTCCGATACCAATAAGGAAGCGTACCCATTTCTTCAGATAGTCCGATAGTGCATTATCGTCACGCAGGTCCACTGTGCCACTGAAGTATCCCGTGAGGGGTGCGATATACGTATAGCGACCGTTTGCCTCATCAATTTGCTCCTGAGGTGTTCCGGGATCAGAAGTCACCTGTGTCGGTGTTCCTGGTGCACCCTGAGCATGAACTACTAGTGGTGCAAGAATGGGGATGCTCAAGGTAAACAGGAGAAGTGTTGCCGCAGAAAGTTTTTTTAATATTTTCATAACTATTCGGTTATTGTTGTTTCTGCTCCTGTTTCACTACTGGTTTGGACTGCTGTGCCATTAAGTTTATACATCCAAAGGTGATCGTTTGTTCTATTTTTGAAATATACAGCCGTTTGTGTTGGAAGTAATGAAACCATGTCGATAGAAGTCTTGAAGTTTACTGGATTGACAAGGAATTTCTCCGTGTGTGTAGGGAGGTTGTAGAGCCATAGACTATCTGATGATTGAGTAATTCCTTTATACCAATCATCAGGAGTATTTTGGTAGACAATATCTGATGCCCCGCAATAGAGTATCGTTGTGTCACTCGTCCATGCACATTTTTCTGCAATTGCCGCGAATGGGAGAATGGTTGGATCACGTGATGAGTCTGGTGTCGACTCTCTTATTTCCGCAGTGAATTGATCCCCGAAGAGTGCTGCTGAGTATGCGACATCCCCCTCAGGTGAAAGAAGAGTTGTTTGACCAGTGTTTGCTTTTACACTCAGGACTAACCCGCCTTTTTCGATACGATATGTGCCACTTTTCGCATATCGAGAAGCTTTTGCAGAAAGATAGACTGTACCATTATTTGTTATGGCAGGAATCCACTCCGTGAGCGGGAGTGTTGCCTGGCGTACGAGTTTTTGTGTAGCAACGTCAAGCACGTCAATGTTTGCGCCAAGCGGGTCTTTAATTACAAGTACTACTTTTTGTTTATTTGGGCTTGCTGCATACTCAAGTATGTTATCTGCAAGCGCTATTGGTCCATTAAGTGTTAAAGGGTACTCGTTTCCCTGCTGCTCGACGATTGTATATAACCTAGTCTTAATGGTGTCACGATTATCAAGTGAACGAAGAATGAGGCTTGCATCGCTCAAGAAGATTCCGTCGTGTACTTGGAGGATTGGTTGATCGCTCATTACTTTTGCAACACCAGTATTTATGTTGATTTCAACAAGACGCCCTTTTGCTCTGTCAAACCCGCGAATCGTATATCCGTTTGGGAGTATGGTATATCCTGCAAGGGGACCGTTGTATATTTCAATTAGTTTTGGGGCTTCAACTCCAACACCAGATCCACTACCCTGCGTGGGTGATTCCCCTTTTGGTATATCGGAAGCACCTTGTTCAATTACATTTCCACCAATTGGGAAAGTTCCTCCTTCGGGCGCCACTTTTCCTTTTGTGAGAAATATATAGAGGAAATAGATTCCACCAAGTACAAGAAGGATAAGAATACTCAGTAGTAAAATATTACGTATTTTTTTCTTACGTATATCTTGCTCACTTGGAGCCTGGTTTAATTGTGGTGTAATGTCATCCATAAATTAGTTTTCTGAGAATATCCAAGCAAATGCACCTTTTGCGAGCTGCATCACGTTGACTGTGTTTTGTGCAGTGTAGTTTATTGAAATTTTACCTGATGTTTTTTTGTCTTCTGACCGCGAGAGTGTTACTCGTTCAAATGCGCGTCCGAAGCCCTCTTGGATATTCTTGCCTCCCGCTTCCCAGTTATATTGTATTTCCCCTCGATCTCGTTCACTGAGTGCGACACCATAGGGTACTGCGAGCACTGAAAGTTCTACCCCGTTGTTTTTTACTTGTCCCTGTAACGTAGACTGCGTGCGGACCCCTTCGAGTGGAGAGATTTCATAGAAAAGCGCTGAGGGAACATATGAAGTGATGCGTATGTTCTCGGATATGGTCAATTCTCCTAGTTTCGCTTCAACAGTGATGGGTGTCGCAGTTTTTTCCCAAGCGCCAAGGAACTGGGCACTTGTACGATTCACACCCTTTGCAAGTGTAATAGTACTATCTTTTTTCCAATTGAATTCCGGAAATACTCCTGTGTTGTTTTGTCCGAAAAATGGAACAGCATAGGTGCGCACAATGCTTTCATGAGAAGGAAGTGCTTTGCCGTGAAAAAATGGCGGAACACTCGTTTGCGCCTCCCAGAGTACATCAATGATCGCAGGTGTGAGTGTGAGCGCTTCTTTGTAGGCCCTATCACCTACAGTGATTGCTGCCGTCACGTTGATGGGAACACCAACAGGGCCGAGTGTGACCGTTTGGGAGGTACGACCAAGTCCTTCGCCGAGAAGTTGTCCATTCACAGACCAAATAATCTGTGCGCCCCCAAGATCAACAAAAGATGAAGCAGCGCGTACGGTTATTGTTTGGTTTGGCGCAAGATTGCCTTCACTCGTGAGATTGATGACACCCCGGGCGAAAACAGCGCTTGGAGCGAGGAGGCCGATAGTGAGTATTGTGAGAAATATGTTTTTCATATGTATATTATGCAGCTTGTTTGAGTGGGGGCGATTTTGATTCCATGCTGTTTCTTGGAGTGAATGCAATAACGTTCCGTGTTGCGCGCTGAGCATTTGCAAGTGATGCACTTTCTCCAGCGAGCATTCTTTGGCGAGCAATGGCTGCATCCTGCTCGCTCTGCCACACTGCTTCTTGTTCTTCGAGTGCCTCTATTGCTTTTTGTTTTGCTTCTTTATTTGCAAGAATGCGTACAATAATGAATGATACCGTTCCTGCAGGAAGGAATCCTGCAATAGGAAGAAATTCAATAATTGTAGAAACTGATTGGGTCATCACCTTCTGCTTGTTCATTGGAACACCATTCACATATAAGTACAATTGAGTGCTTGCAAGTACGAGCAGGTCAAGCATTGTGCTAATACACCACACGATAATACCAAGAATGATTGTAAGGTCTGCAAAGAGTTCAATAATTTCGATGATAATATCAAGAACGTCTTTTGCGATAACAAGCAAGAGGACTCCATAGAAGCCAGGACCAGACATTGGTTTTTTATAACTGAAGTTCTCGCGTGCCTTTCGCATCATTTGCTCACGCTCCCTTATCTCGTGCCCGATCCTTGTCTGCTCGCGGTAGTTTTCTCGTTGCCCTATATCAATGTTCAGACTCTGTTGCGCAAGCATTGCCCCTCTTGTGTCGGCAATGACACCCGCAGTCTTTGGCGAGACTTGTACCGACTTCCGAGCGGTAAGCCGCTTTCCCGCAAGGTCACTGGTATTCAGTTTAGCTCCTACGGGTTGTGCCATAGTCATATTATACAGCATATTTTCACGAGTTGCCCACATATTTAAGATCAAAAAACAACACCTCGTGTTGTTTTAAGTTCCGCTAATTTGTGCTTTTGCGCGCTTGATGGCGAGCATTTGTGCGGGGTCTGACGATACGATTTGGTCCTCAGTATATGATGCATATACCTTCATTGCTACATGCTTAAGACCTGCAAAGAAGATGCCTTCTCCAACTCCCGATTCTAGGAGAAGATATTTCTCTTCGTCGGTAAGGTGAAATGCACTCTGTACAGTATCAATGGTCATTGGTGACTGTTTGAGGAGAATCTGGATCGATGAATTTGTGAGAATGGGTAGTCCGTAAGGTGACTTTAGGAAGTCATTGACGTCTTGGGTGATTGTTGCAATACCAAGGTAGTATTTACGCCCTCGCTTTGCAAGACCGAAGAGGAAGGATGCAGTATCTTCTGATTTCATCATGATCCATGCCTCATCAACAATAAGCAATCGCTTGCGAAGTTCTTTGCGCACTGCGGTCCAAATATGGTGCGTAATGATGTGCATTGCGACCGTCTTAAGCTCGTCCTCCATGTTTCGGATCGAGAAGACGGTAAAGCGCTTTGTGATGTCGACGTTTGTTGGCTGATTAAGGAAGCCAGACCATGTACCACGAGTGAATTTCTCCATGCGTTGGAGCAGGTTTTCGGTACCCTCCATCCCTGAAAGTACCATCTCGAGGTCGGTTAAGAGCGGTGGCTCAATCTCTGCCCACTGTGAATTCTCATTTATATCCTTCATCGCATAGGTCTCCGAAATCGCGCGATCCATGATTCCATCTTCAACAGGAGAAAGACCTCCAAGCATAACTCGGAAAAGTCCGATAAGGAAAATGATATTTGAGCGAAGTACGTCACCAAATGATTCATCCTCTCCAGGCATAGGAAGGTCAAACGGGTTGATGTGGTGCTCTGAGGTGAGTGAGATGTTGAAGTAGCGTCCTCCGGTTGCTTCTGCAAGATAGAGATATTCTTGCTCTGGGTCGATGACGATGACATCAGCATCGAACATCAGTGTACGGATGACTTCAAGCTTTGTGGTGTATGATTTTCCTGATCCTGAACTTGCGAACATGACCGAGTTGTAGTTTGGCATCGAGAAACGGTCAAATAGGACAAGTGATGCATTGTGTCGATTGATCCCCCATAGAATTCCTTTGTCTGAGGTTAGGTCAAATGAAACAAATGGGAAGATCGAAGATAATGGTGCCGAGTTGAGCTTGTAGTGTACTTCAAGTTCATCAGTTGCAATAGGAAGCACCGAACGGAACCCCTCTTCTTGCTGGAAGATGGTTGGTTTCACATAGACCATTTTTGCATCGAGGATAGACTTCACTTCGCCTTCAACACGATCGAGATCCGCTTTGTCATTGGCATAAATGGTGATATATAGGCCGACATCAAATAGTTTTTCTGATGCTTGCTGGAGTCCATCACGCAAATCCTCGAGATCTTGATATGCAGTATCGAGCATAGGATCACGTACGAGACCTTTTGATTCTCGGTCTGATATCTGACTCTGTACCTCAGCAACTTTCTTTTGGAATGCATGAAGCGCCTCCTCCGTTGAGATAGGGTGAATATGAATCGAGATGTCGAATGCTTTGTCGAGATTAATAATTGGTGTGAACCAGTCTTGGGTGAGATTGCGCGGGTACGAGATGACGAACATTGTACGCGCCATTTTTGATCCAATGTAGAGTTCGTTTGGGGTGATCTTGACTGCAGCGGGTGCGAGAATATCCTTGAGTGAGGCATCACTTGAGCCAAGAGCATCCTGGGAGAGCATGTTTTCCATAGTATGTATGTTATTTTACAACCGCTGTTTCAAGTTCTCCGGGGTTGAATTTTTTATAAAAGATCTCGGTCACCTCTTCTGTTCCAAGCGGTGCGGTGCGAATATCACAACCCGAAAGACCTTGCTGGACTACTGCGACGCGTTGTTCGAGCTGCATGCGTGCTTCTTCAAATGAACGTGCTGAGTCCACAGGTATTGCTCCACTTGCATTCCCTTTTGCGTCCTTCTTTACACTTGATGCAAAAGGAACCACAACGAAGAAGCTCTTCGACATGATATTCGTACGATTAGTAAAATCGCGAATGAACGCAATATACTCATGCACTTGGATTTTCATTGCGTCGACAAGTTGCGCCTTTTCACGCTCCTCAAGGAGTCTTAGGTAGGGACGAATATCAAGACGTTTACTTTGAACAACGATTTGTATCGAGAAGTCGAGACTATTGAGAAAGTTTTGAAATTGGCCGAGAAGCGCAGTCTGTTCATCTGCGGATTTAAGTCCAAAATTAAGAGTTGAGGTGATGAGAATACGACGAAGCTCGCCATTTTCAAGCACGATAATACCATCGCGAATTTCGCGAATAGGAACAAAGTTTTGTGCTGGTTTTCCTGGAACTGCCATACGAATATTATAACATGCCCTCTGGGCGCCTAATAAAAACATACCCCTTGCAAGTGAAGGGGTATGTTTTTTACATATCAACTTTCCAGTTCAGTTCACCTAGTCTGCTTGAGCTTGGGGCAGAGGCCTCGGCTGCAGTGCTTTTTGTTGTCTTGTAGCGCGACATATCAACAACACGCTTTTTTTCTGCAGTCTTCTTCTGCGGGCGCCAGATGTAAAGTCTTGGTCTGATGTAGTAGAAGAATGCAGCAGCGACGATATTGATGAATGGGCGATTGTTATATTTGTAGAAAGCGAGTAGCCCACCGAAAGAAAGTAGCCCAATTGCTACAAGTACCCCTATGGCTGAGACGGGGATCGCAGTATACGCTACATAGGCAAGTGCAACTGTTCCCGCAATATAAAGAAACTGCTTTAGGGTCAGTGGTCCAACGATCTTGTCTTCAATGTCAATGAATTGTGGTACTTGGAATTGCATGGAGGTTTACTGCCTTTTTAATGAGGTAGTTTAGATGGGTTCACGATACGCATCTGCGCGCATGTTGCCGAGCTTCGCATTGAGCGGGGATTGGAGGGGTGCCTCGACAAGTGGGTGTGGAACCGGTGCTGCTGGAGGCTTTGGTGCTGCTTGAGGGAGTGGTACCTGCGCGAAGTGGGTAGTCATCGGAGACGGGACACTTCCTTCAAGAGGAACACTCTCCCTATACTGAATCGTTGCAGCAAGTTGTTCTGCTGGGGCCGGGTCTGCAGAGGGTGCGACTGTCATTTCAGGCTCACTCATTAACTGACTTTCTTCAATGATCTGTGTTTGGCGGGGCTTATGAGGTACTTTAAGCCTACGTGCGATTTTGCTATCCTCGATACGGTGCAGTGATGCGAGTTGTGGCTTTACGGCAGAAAAAATACGCTTATTGATCTCTAGGGCGAGATGGAGTGCCTCTTCTTGGTCAAGATAGAGCTCATCCATAAGGAATGGAATAAACTCCTTCGGTTCCATAACCCCAGAGAGGACACGAATGGTGGCACGTACAATTTCACCGCGCCAGCCTTCAGGAATCTCAAATTTATCGCTCACTTCGTCGATAACATAAATGACATCATCTGCTTCGATGAGGGCACGGAGCTCAACAGGGAGAGCACTCAGTCGCGAGAGTACTGGGTTCATGTGTATATTATAGCAAGAAATACGTTACTATTTGGCCTAAATACATTGACAAATTGCTTAATATATGGTATATTGTCAAAGGATATTTCCTTGGAGGATTTCATGAATCGCATGTTGCGTTTCGTATTTGGGCCCGTATTCTTTCTGTATTACATCTTCTCGACATACTCA
Source organism: Candidatus Paceibacterota bacterium (assembly GCA_035583355.1). Taxonomy (NCBI): domain Bacteria; kingdom Bacillati; phylum Minisyncoccota; species Minisyncoccota bacterium. The sequence continues at coordinate 101,369 of DATEZQ010000003.1, forward strand.
AGTTACAAAAGATATGCAGGTGGCGGCGATTTGCGTGGGCAAGCGTTCGAGGTGGTGGGTACGGTATGGCTTGTCGCGGCCCTGCTGGTGTTCATCATCCTGCTGCGAAATTGCCTTGGGAAGACGGCATCTGCTCGGCCGAGCTATGTAAGTCTTATCACAAGTGCGCTTCTTGTATATTTTGCGACCAAATGGCTCGCCGGACTCTGGATCTGGATGTCGGTGCGTTCTACGGGGAGCCTCACTGGTTTCCTTGGAAACATTCCCCTCCTCTTTCTTTCATTTTTCTTGCTTTGTGTTGTTCCGGTATCCTTTGGGTTTTTCATCAAGGCACACGCAGCAACAAAAGAAAAGAAGGGTGCACCAAAGCCTCCAGAGTCTCCTCGCTATGTACGCGAGGAAATCGTGAAGACCAGGAGTGGCTTAAAGATGAAAAAGATAGTGAAAGCCTTCAAGGGTAAGACGGTTATCGACTATGAGCTTGCCTCGTAGTGCGACGCAGAATTAAAGCGGGCCTTTGGCCCGTTTTTTATATCAAAAAAACATCATAATGTGATGTTTTTTTGAACAAGAATTGATTATTTTTTCTTCTTCCCGCCTTTGCCAGAAAGAGCACTGAGAAGCTTCTCCTTCTGTTTTTTGTTTGTTGTGATACTGTCGATATCCGCAATCGCTTTTTCTGCTGCTGCCTCAATCGCACTATCTCCCCTATCAGACGCGCTTCTTACGTATGCTGCAAGCGCACCAGGATGGATGTTTCTTAATACGTCGGGATCGAAGACCACATTTGGAGTAAGTTCTTTGATCTCGCGTGCATCCATTGCCTTGATTGTTTCAGTGATTGCATTTTTATCTGCATCTGACCTACTTGCTCCTGCTGCGGGAAGAGATGCAGTCACGGACTGTGTGAGGTCTTCTTTGAAATCGATATTGAAACCACTTGTGCCCTTCACCGCACTATTTGCAAGATAGGTCTTTACTGCTTCGCTTCCAGTCTTTCTCAATTCTTTTGCCATGACATCGAGTTTATCAACTTGCTCTTTTGTATAAGCAGTTTGACTGAGAATTAATTTCTCTATTGCTCCAAGGTGTGCGGCGTTGAGTGCGTTGTTCTTTGCAAGGAGGTCAAGTGTTTCTACATCAAGGGTTGCAACATCATCAGTCTTTACGTTGCGTACTGCATCGATGAGTGCCTTCTGCTTCTCTTGCTGTTTCTCGATCTGCACAAGCTTTTCTTTTGCAACCTGTTTTGCTTCAGCGGTGGTAGCTCTATTGTATGCTTCCTGCGCATCCTTATGCGCATTCTTGTCATACTTTGCTGCTTCCTTAATGTGATCTTTGTTGTTAAGCAAGCCCTTTGATTCCTCTGTGCGAATCTGAGAGTTGATTTTGTCATTAATCTCCTTGAACTCTTTCTTGCCTCCCGTGTCACCAAAGATTTGTGTAAGCGCTTCTTTTTGCTTAACGGGATTATCCTTGAACTGTTTCTCGATTGCACCAACAACCGCCTTGCGTGCATCTTTACCTTCATCGCCCTCAAAGCGTGTTTTGCCCATGCCAAGTGTTGTCTGAAGCATTGCTGCTGCTGCGCGTGGATCATCTCCATAACGAGCAACGATATCTTTAACCAACTCTGCTTCACGTGCCTTGAGTGCATTCTCTGATGCAGCCTTGCCACCGCCTGCAACCTGCAGACCGCTTCCGAGTCCGGCAGCAACGCTACCAAGTTTACCTCCCTTTGCTGTGCCATAACTTGCGACACGAGCGCCTACAGCACCGACGCCAGCGAGACCACTGCCATCCTTTGCAAAGGTTCGTGATCCGGCTTTGCCTGCGCCCATGCCACCCATTTGACCTTCTGCGAATCCATATGCACGAGATGCGCGTACGTCGAATGAAGATTGCGCCGCCTTTTCTCCGCCGCGCACCAGAAGGTTTCCTGCGGTCTTACTTATGCCTCCTCTATTGATCATGTCTCTTGTGAATTGAGACTTCGAGAGTGCTCCACCTGCTGCTCCAATAGTGCTTCTTCCTGCCCAAGCAGCACCAGAAGAAATCTTCCCCATTGCGAGTCCGCTCAACTTTGAGCCATAGCTGGCTGCCTGACCTCCAACCGCTTTGGAGTATTTGAGCGCCATTACCATAAGCAAGGTAATGATGATGTAGTTGATGATGATGGAGAAGCTGCCTGATTCGGCAGTAAGCGCCTTTGCAAGTGAGGCGCCCGAGCCCTTCACTCCGAACATGTCTGAGGTGCGTACAAAGACCACCGTTACATAGGTGATGAGCAAGAATATGATTGGAAAGAGTGCTTGAGCCTGTAGTGCGTTGGTCCACTCTGACTTAATCTTATTGATTGCAGAAAAATTGAGTGTGTACGAGAGGAAATAGAGTGGCGAGGTTAGCATGAGAATCATCAAGATTCCAATGCGAACAATGAACATAAACGCAGACGCGAAGAAAATGAGTGTGGTAATCATCATGAATAGCGCTCCTCCGAGATAGATGATGACACGATTGAGTGGAGCAAGCTTCACACCATTTTGATCAAGTGCACTCTGTAGATTAAGACCATCTGCGAGTGCATGTGCGGGTCCATAGAGGATTTGTCCCGCACCTGACCCGGTTGTTGAGCTGGAGGTCGTGGTCGAAACTTTGTAGTAGAGACCACGTGCGACCATGTTTGATGCATCAATGACGACCTTCGTGAAAAAGAGGCTGAAATTGATAAGGAGTGCAGCGATGACGAGATTCTTAAGTGCTTTCTGTGTGCCACTCGTATCAATGTCAGAGAGACTGAGTAGTTGCTTGAACGCAATGGCGAGTACTGCGAAGATGAATGTGGAGTTAACGAGGTCACGTGCGAAGGTCCAGCCGATATTGATGAACTTCATTCCCGAGTAGGTACTTCCTCTTGTGGAGAAATCTATTGCGAAATCGAAGAGGTAGGCCGAGAGTGCGAAGACAAGGCCCACAACTTTGAATATAACCCATGCGAGCCCCGCAAGTATCTCACCTATTCCATCAAGGATGCCATCAGTAAGCCAGTTCGCTTCTGCGAGTGCGGGACTGACATGGTGTTGTTGTAAAACGATAGGAATCAAGAAAAGCGCAATCATGAGAGTCGCCAACGGAAAAAATCGCGCCGGTGTGCGCGCCTTTTCTAGTGTGGCTTGCATGAATTTACGTAGCATTTCCTCCATGAGAAAGATTCCCTTCCGTGGGCTTCTTTCCTTGTTATCTATTATAACAGAGATTGTGATTATTGTTCGCGGAATAATATATTCCTGTGGAGAAAAACCACGGCATTGCCGTGGTTTTATGGTGTCGTCGGTGTTGTTGTTGCAGTTGAGTCATCCTCAATGAATGTTCCGTTTCCATCAATCATTTCCTGGTTGAGCATCGTGCGATCATAGATCTTGAGCATTGCTCCTGTTGCCCAATCAACAGTTCCTGATTGAATGTCGAAGTAGCCATTCTGTATCGAATTGAAGAAATCGCCAATCAGCTTATTGATATCCTGATCAGGGACGAAGTCTTGAGTATTTACCTCTGAGAGTCCCTTATCGAAGATACTTGTTGATTGTGCCCCGTTCTTATCTGCTGCAGTCAAGTCACCCTCTGATTTTGCCTCAATAAATTGCTTGTCTTGCTGTCCAGCATATTCAGAGATGCGATCGCCAATGACCTTGGAAGCTGTGACAATCTTTGAGTAGCGAATATCACAGTTCGGATCATCAGGATCACACTTGCGGTCGGGGAGAATACCGCCACCTGCGATATAATCGGTCTTTGTCTGCTCCTTGATTTCGGCAAGTTGTCTCGATTGTGCATTTTGGAGGGCAAGGCGTGCACCAGGGCCAGTGTTCTGGTCGTTCAGCATTAAGTCCTGCCAAATCTTGAGCCCATCCTGCTGCCCCGAATTCATATCTTTGAGGTAGGTGTTGTAGTCTGATTCCTTCGCAAATAAGCCATTTTCTGGATCAGTAGGGTCTGTGAGCGTACAGCTTACTTGTTCGCCAAGTGCATCAAGTGGATCGACTGCTTCCTGGTGGCCAGCCTGCAAGAGAGCACGTGCGGCATCGTATTTTGCAGGTGCACATATTTGGAGTGAGTCTGGTGCATCAGACTTTCCAAGAATTCGTTGCTGCAAGGTGCGTGTGCGTGATTCTGCGAGTGAGTTCGCGTATTGTGTGGGTTGTCCACCAATAAGTGAGAAGTTCTCTTCTGAGATCACATTGCCTTCACTGTCCTTGATGGTGCGTGAGAGGCCCTGTTGTGCTATTTCAAGATTTGCCTTCGCAATGATACCCGAAGTACGCTGTGCAAGGCTTGTCGCCTGTGCGGACTCAATGTAATCTCGAAGCATGCTGTGGATCTGAAGGTTGAGCGCAAGCTTATTTTGCTCAACGAGCTCTTGGAGGAGACAGGAGAGCGAGGTGGAGTTGTTGACTTGAACAGTACTGTAGTCCCCTGCTGATTCGTCGATGACACCCTTCGTGTAGAGAACGTTCCATGCACTGTTTTCATCCAGTCCTGTGGCGGTATTACTGCTTGTAATGGGGCGTAGTGAACAGCCTTTTAGGGTTGGGTCCTCATTATCAGGGTCTGCGGGATCAATCATTTTACCACCAGCACTAAATGGATTTTTGCCCGGGAGAAAGAGCTCCGCGGTCTCTCCGGGTGCCGGATTGAGCGAGAGAAGTGCGCGGAGTGATCCTTGCTCGTCGTCGTGGATCAGTTTTTCAAACTTAGTCGCATAGGCATCGAATGCAGCCTTTTGACTAGCGGTATTTTGCTGAATCGAGGCAAGTGTTGCTCCCGCAGCACCATCAACAACGGGCACATAAAGTCCGAGCGCTTCTGCCTTTTCCGGAGCTCCATATGCAAAAACCAAGCCGAGAAGCAAGGTCGAAAAAAGTATTGAATGTGCGCGTGTACGCATACGTACAGTATACCACATGAGAATAAATACGATTCACCTTGCTGTGCATAGGTGAATCGTATTCATTAGCGATTTAAGCTTGTATTGATTTTGTTGATCTGCTTCTGGCACAATGCGATTTGTCGGTTCGTTTGATCTTGAAGATTCTTGAGATAGCGCTGTCGTGCTTTGATTTTTGCATCGATGGTTTTTTCGAGATTCTTGTAACGCGTCAGGATTTTCTCTAGATGCTTGATGCGTTGAATAGTGCCACCCCTAGTGAGCAAGAGCACTGTCTTGCGCAAGCCCATTGCTACCGTCTTGAGCGAAGCAGTGTCAAGCGATAGACTCATTGATGAGTAGATATTCGCTATCGCAAGGCCATCACTAACAATATCATCGGTGAGTACGAATGCGGACTCAATGACGAATTCATAGTCCTCGACGAGCTGGTCGAACATCGCAGTAATTTCATTCACTGATTTTTCTACCATAAGCGCAACCCCATCCAAGTTATTCGCCATCATGTCGAGCGTGTTTGCAGTACAAAGGAGTGAGCGGGTGAGATTATCTCCAGGACTGATGTCACGCACATAAGGCTTAATGGTCATTTCACCACGATAGGTACCCTTCGTGCCATAGTAGATTGCAGTGATTTTATAGATATTTGGCTCGAGCGCTGTACTCCCCTTCCCTGTGCGGAATGAATAGTAGGGGTAGTTTGACTCAGGGTTTACCAACTCGTCGTTGACACGCCACTCGATAGTTGCCTCATCTGCAATTTCTCCGCGCGGAATTACTAGGGAGAGAATGACGCGCTGGAATGCTGCAGGGTATGAGGGGGAAGAGCGAATGACAAGTGGCTTTGGTTCCTGCGCAAGTGCCTTCATTGGGAATGCAAAAGCAATTGGCGCTATCGTAAGCGAGGTGGTGATGAGGAATGTGATAAGTCTTTTCATAGATGTATATTGCTATTTTGCTTTCGTGCTTGTTGCTGTGGTTGCTTGTCCTGCCCAGCGGAAGTAGTAGCCTGGTTCGCTTGCAAGAAAGGTGATGTCCTTGTCATGGAGCACATTTACGATCCCCGCGTAACCCCTGATGATTGGAAGCGTTTGTGCAAGATATGTTTGCCAACCCGCTCCTCCAATAACTGGGTTCGAGAAGAGTTTTGTGGTGAGGTAGAGTGAGCGACTCATGACGTCGTACCCATTTACAATATTGAGGTGATGCTCTGCAAATATCGAAGGTGTGGGGAGTTTGAGGAGGTCATTTGTGAAATTGCGATATGCAATTGCGGAGAGCTCAAGTCGTTGTAAGTCGCTCTGCTTCTTTGTTTCAAGCGCTTTCTTCAAGATGTCCGCTTCTGCTTCGACGTCCTTGCTTGTGTATATTTGAATAATCTTCCCGAAATCATTTGCATAGGTACGTAATGTTTCTGGAGAATTGTCAGAAATGACGGCAAGGTCGCTCAGGGTGCGCCGAGGTTGTACTTGGCTCGCATCGAAACTTTTCACGAGGTCTTGCACTGTGCTCGAGCGGATCTTTTCCACTTCTTTCGAAAGAAACTCCGAATAGAATTTTTTCTTTGCTTCGTCGACATCAGTTGTCGTTGCGTTTCCGAGTGACAGTACATACAAGATATCATCAGGGCCTTTTTTGGTAGGGTTATGTCCCGTGCGTACTTCTGCTCCGTCTTGTACACCATCACCATCGGTATCAGGGTTCGTGGGATCGGTGCCATATACTGCCTCTTCCCAATCAGGGAGCCCATCATTATCAGTATCAGTTTCTTGTTGCATCAGTGCGGTGGCAGGGGCTGCTTCATCAATCTTGCCACTTGGCTTACCTGAATCTTTTGAGGGGAGCATGTAGATACCAACACCCACGATTCCTGCGGCCACAAAAGTGCTCAAAACGAGTGGAGAAGAGAGGTGCGTGCGTATGCGCTCAATCATAGGTACAATTATAACATGTATGACTGGAGGTTGTAGTGGTTTTGTGTCCCCGCGTTACTTGTGCTGTTTCCCCGCGCACTGCAATGGAGTATAATAGATCTATGCGAAACACTACATACGCAATGATTTTTTTGATAGCAATCATGGTGGGAATCATGACCTCTCCCTTGGTGGGCGATGCGGCTTGTGCTCCAATTTCTCGTACACTACGTGTGGGAATGCAGGGTGAAGATGTGCGCGCACTTCAAAAGTTTCTAAATGATGATGTCGACTCTATGATTGCCACAACAGGTGTGGGGTCACCTGGAAATGAGTCCACGGTATTCGGGCCTGCAACATTGCGTGCCGTAATGAAATTTCAAGCAGCAAATAAGGAGCAGATCCTTATTCCTGCTGGAGTGACGGAACCTACGGGTATTATCGGAAAGATGATGCGTGGCGTGGTCAATCAGTACCTTTGTGCTAATCCAAGTCTTGGAGTTGAGGGTGCAGAAGTAAGTACCTCATCAAGTAAAACGAGTAGTGATCCACTCGATACCCCACAGAACAGGAAGAGAATTGCTGAGCTTCAAGCACGCTCTGATGCGATTTTTGCAGAAAATGACAAGAAACTTACAGACGCACTCCAATCAATAAAGCAGCGTTATGCTGTTATTGACGCAAAAATGACAGAAGCCACAAAAGCAATCGATAAGGTACACAAGATGGAAGAAGTGTTTAATGCACTCAGTGATCCTTCAACGGCGATTGTTCCTGGAGTGAAAGGAGGAGTGTTTGGTCTCGCGGATCCACTCCAAATAAGTGTTATCGTTCCTAGTGTTGCATATAGGGGTGATCGCATTGGTATTATTGGTTCAGGATTCCTTGAGAACAATAAGCTTCATATTGCAGATAAGGTGATTGACATGGAAATGCCAAATAAGGAGGGTACGGTATCCTTTGCTCGCCTTCCCGCAGATCTTCCAATGGGGCGTAATACGGCATTTGTAGAAAATAGTAAGGGGAAGAGCGATCCTGTACCGTTTTTCATAGCCGAAAAACAGACTGCAGCACCAGTTATTTCGAGTTTTACTCCTGCGGCTACAGGAATAGGAAAGACAGTTACTCTTAGGGGGACGAATTTCCTTGCAAAGAATGATATCTATACTTCCCTTGGTGTGATAAACAATGTTTCTTCATCTGATGGTACAACACTGACGTTCACTGTGCAGGCAGAGCCGGCTCTTGTTGGCACTGATGGAAAGCTTATCGATAAGCTTCCATACACTGTGCTTGTCGGAAATGATAGAGGGCTCTCAGGGGTCGTGCAAATCCCTATGGAATGATATTGGGACACCACACATACTTGTGTGGTGTTTTTATTTCACTGAGCCTATTGTGTTATAATTGCAGCATGAAATATTCCGCATTTATCATCGGACTTTTATTCCCTGTATTCGCTTTTGCGAGCTGTACAGACTTTCCTCGTGATATGAAGGCAGGCATGAAGGGGTCGGATGTCTTTGCACTCCAGCGCATACTTAATAATGATGTACGCACATTAGTCGCAAAGACTGGTCCTGGTTCTCCGGGATATGAGCAAGATGTTTTTAATGATAAGACAACCATTGCACTCAAGGCATTTCAAGAGTTTTATGGATTAACGAGTGCAATCCCGGGAGTTGCTGACGTGCCTACGCGCATCAAGCTTTCTCGATTATCGTGTGAGATCGATGTCGCTCCACCCCAGCCAGTTGTCGCGACGAGCACAAAACTTGGCTCAGGTATTTGTGCTGCAATCACACTCGCGCCACTACCAAGGCCAAAAGTCGTTTTGGAGCAGCCTATTACCATGAAGGTGCGCAGGGGGGAGACTTTTTCCCTCTTCGGAAAAAACTTCACTGAGAATAATACGATTGATGTTGATGGAAAAAGTCTCTGTTTGAAATCAAGCAGTGACGGTGGTCGTCGTATTGATATTATGATTCCTCGCGATGCTGCGCTCGGAAGTCAGTATATTCGCGTGACTAATAAATATGGTGTCAGTAATTTGATCAAGGTGCAGATTCTTGAGGCTGCTGACAGTGCGCGAGGGACAAGTGAGTGTCTCAATATCACCCGAACACTCGTTGAGGGTAGTAAGGGTAAAGACGTACTTGCACTGCAAAAGTTCCTTAATAGTGATTCACGCACGCAGATTGATGTGGAAGGTTCGGAGAGTATTGGAAAAGAGACAGAAGTTTTTAGCGCAAAGACGAAGATGGGCGTCAAGCTATTTCAGAAGCTTTACGCGGCAGATATCTTGAGACCAGCGGGGCTTGTGCAACCGAACGGTGTGATAGGTGCGCTTGCGCGAAAGAAGATTAGCGCGCTTACCGATTGTCCAGTAGAGGTTACACTTCCACCGTCAAAGGAGAGGCCGGTGCTCACTGGTGTGTCCCCTGCTACTGCTTCTGCGGGTGATCAGATTATCATTCGTGGAAATAATTTTGCATCGCAGAATACGGTGCTCTTTGGAGGAAAGGTGTTTGGTCCATATGCAAGCACAGAGGGAAAAACGATTATACTTACTCTTTCTTCAAAGGTACCTGCAGGCAAACAGGATATCAAAGTGAAGACGAGTGCGGGAACAAGTAACGCAGTTGGATTTACGGTCACTACTTCAAACAGTAAGGCTCCAAAGATCATAACGATTGATCCACTCCGTGCAAAACCAGGAGCTTCGATTCGTATTACTGGTTCTGGATTTACTGATGCAGGAAATGAGGTGACGAGCGTGGATGGAAGTATTGCGGTCAAGGGTATCGCCGCAAGCGCAGCGGGGACCGTACTCAGTTTCCAGGTTCCCACGTCAGCTACCGTAGGTACACAAGTTATCAGGGTAGTTAATAGTAATGGACAGAGTAATACACGCACCTTCTCGATTGAAGTTGAGAAAGTTATTCCTCCTCCGACGATTGACGCACTCACTCCCCCAATCACGAAGCAGGGTGGCACAGTGATGATTGAAGGTCACAACTTCTTTGAACCTGTTACGGTTTATATCGACAAGGTCCCCCTTGCGAGCGCTCAAAGAGCCGGTGGTAGTACACGTATCGTGCTTACGGTGCCACCACTTACGGCTACGGGGACGCATCAGGTAAGTGTAAGTACTGATAAGGGAGAGAGCAATCCTAAGCAGCTCGAAGTACTCGACATAAATTCAGATATGCCAGTAATCGAACGCATTGATCCCGCTTCTGGTCCCCTTGGTACAGCAATAACAATAACCGGACGTAACTTCAAGCAATCGAATTTTGTAAATCTTGATGGTGCGTTTTCTGGAAATGCTCCTTCAGGCGGTGATGGAACTCTTTCGACATTCACTTTGCGCTTTGGCACCACTGGTGCACACATGCTTACACTGACAAATATTGCAGGACAAAGTAATGCAGTTCCGTTTACAATTACTGAAAAGGAAGAAGTCGCGTTGCCACCAGTTATAAACACAATTCTTCCTGAAACGACGATTGCAGCGGGAACCTTCCAGTTGTTTGGTAGTAATTTCGGCTCAAAAGCAACGGTGCATATTGGTTCCATGACACTTCCAGAGTCGGTTACGACATCAAGTGGTGTCATATCCGTGAATACTCCAACAAGCTTAACTCCAGGCACCTACCAAGTGTGGATCGTAAATACAGGAGGAACAAGCAATAAGGTTAATCTCACAATCACGACGAGTGGTGGCGGTGGAGGTGGTGGTGGCGGTGGTGGAGGAGGTGGCTATGATCCACGCCGAAAGCCAGTCATCTACAGTCTTAATCCAAACAAGGTTGATCGCGTAAAATGCCTTGCAAGCGGAGGAATACGCTTCACGATAAATGGAACGAACTTCTCTACTTCATCAGTAAATGTCATTAAGGCCGGCCTTGGCGGAGAGCAGCAGATGGTGTCCCCAAATGGTTCAACGTTGTATTTCCAAGCAGGCGACTTCAAGGACGCAATTCCATGTATCAAGCCCTCGATGAAACCGACGGATGATCTCGATGTTTATGTTTACGTACAAAATATGTATGGTACCAGTGAGGGAAAGATCTTTACCGTAAAAGGTCTCGATCCCCTCTCGTCACCATTCTAAGGTAATGAAAAACTGCCCCATCTATGGAGCAGTTTTTCATTGATGCTATAATACGTTACATGAATACACGATATGGAATTTACTTAGGAGCGTTAGTGTTGTCTGGGGTGCTTCCAATTGTTGCCAGTGCTGCGTGCATTCCTTTGATAGGGACGCTACAGTTAGGCACAAAGAGCGAGGAAGTGCGCATGCTTCAGCAGTTTCTCAATACACGCGCTTCAACAACGGTTGCGTACATAGGGAGTGGCTCTATAGGTAATGAGACAAATTACTTTGGTCCAGCAACAAAAAATGCAGTAGTAAAATTTCAGACAATATTTGCAAATGAGGTGCTCGTTCCTGCAGGGCTTTCAGAGGCGACCGGTATTGTCGGAAAGTTTTCTCGTGAGGAAATAAATAAGCAGCTCTGTGCGCAGGGGGGTGTGAAGCCAGTAACAACAACTACGGTTACCCAAAAGGCTGCACAAGAAAATTTTGCAAAAGAGATCGCATTACGTTCGGAGGCATTGGCTGAAAAGATTAATGCACTCCGTCTGAGTGTAGCTACAAACATTGCAAAAACACAAAGCTCCTTTGCGGGAACAACACTTGTTCCTCAATCAAGTATTACCCCACCCGCACTAGACTCATCGAGTAAGGATCTCCCTCTCCAGATATTCACCATTGACCCCTTTATTGCTAAGATCGGCGATAGGGTCACAATCAAAGGGACGGGAATCGTTGCGGGCACAAGTGTACGCATTGGCGGTACTGCTTATCCACTCACGATAGTGAGTGATGGAAGTGCTGCGACATTTGAGATAAAGACAGGGTTTCCTCTTGGAAAGTACTATGCAACTCTCGAAAATAGTGGAAAGAAAAGCAATGATCGCGTGTTTGTGGTTGTGGCAGATACAACAAAAATTCCTGTGATTGAAGGCATTTCTCCCGATACAGGAAATATCGGTACGACCATTACTCTTACGGGTCAAAATTTTGCCGCAAAGAATGATATCTTCACCTCAATCGGTACGATATATGATGTACGTTCATCGGATGGAAAAACACTAAGCTTCCCTGTTACTGCAGATACGACATATCTTAATAACAATGGGAAAATAATCCCATACCTTGCGTATTTCGTTGCCGTCGTCAACGAGAATGGAATCTCTGGGTTTAAAGAGTTTAAAATACGATAATTATGAAAAAAACAATTGCACTCACGCTTGGTCTTGCCATGCTCGCACTGCTTCCCTCTGTTGCAGCAGCAACGACTGGTCTCATCCCTTTTGGGGGAAATGTGATGTGGACGATTCCTTGTACGTGCAGTGGAAATGTCCTTGTGTATGTAGGGCCACCAAACTTTGGGAGCTTCATGTATCAGCCGACGATTCCAGGGATTCCCGCAGGTACCGATGTGTTTATGAATTATCTTCCAATGAAAGTTGGTTCATATGTCCTCGGCCTTGCTGAGCCAGCGCCAATGACTTGTCTTGTGTATGCTGGGGTCTCCTGTGTAACGGCGGGTGCGGGAGGAATGATGCTTACCGTGGGGACATCACTCTAATTATAAAAAACACACCTCAGTTGAAGTGTGTTTTTTATAATTGTTCGATTTCACGAGCAAGCATTATCCAGTCTGCGAGCTTAAGATCTTCAGCGCGTACCTTTTCATTGATTCCGCAGCGTTCAAATATAAGTTGGAGCCGAGTTCGGTCTACCTTGAGAACATTCACGAGGTTTGTGAGGAGCATTTTGCGGCGACTTGCAAGGCCGGCATGGGTCAACATAAAGAATGTTTTCTCCGAGAAGCCCGAAATATTTTTGCGCGAGATGTCCTCAATAGCAATAATGGATGAATCAACTTTTGGTGGAGGGAGGAAAGCTCCTTTGGGAACCTTTGCAACAATGCGTGGTTTGCCATAAAGCATGGCCGCAAGTGCAAGGTTTCCATATTTTCCATCACGTCCCACAAGCTGCTCTGCGACTTCCTTTTGTATGAGATAGACCATGAGGGTTGGCTGTCGTACGGGCGGAGTCGTCTCGAGAAACATGCGGAACAATAGGCCGGTAATGTAGTATGGAATATTTGCGATGAGTTTGTAGGGTTTGTTTCCGATGTGTGATTTTCCGAAAAGTACACGCAATAGTTCTGGATTACGAACATCCCCTTCAAGTAATTGGAATCGCCCCTCCCCTTCCTCTTTCTTGAACCGTTCATGGAGGATAGGAATGCAACGTTGGTCCATCTCTATGGCAATGATATGTGCACCAGTCGACAGAAGTGCCTCGGTGAGGACTCCTTCACCAGGTCCGATTTCGAGAATGACATCCCCTGGGACAATGTGACCCGCTTCAACAATCTCCCTAATTGCTTTATCAGAACGGAGAAAGTGTTGGCCTAGGGTTTTCTTTGCTTCGATACTCATGGGATTACTCTAACACAAATTATCATATTGCATATAAAAATAGAGATACCATTTATCATGGGATCTCTATTCTTATCTTATCGACAAATGAACTCGGGATTGTTGTTGCTGAGTGATGATTCCGTAATTGCCACCATGTTACGCACAGGGAGTTCCTTCCAATATGCCAGCTGAGGACCCTTGGGGTTCGTGGTGTAACAATAGTAGCGGTAGGCATAGGTTCCCGCAGGTGCATTGTCACCCGTCATGTTGTTGATCGGGTCAACGGGAACTTTTTGCATAAAGGGACTCGTGCCCGTTGAGAGGAATGAGAGAAAGTCTCCCTGGGAACTGTAGTCCCACCCACCAGCATTTGAGAACGTAGTGCTTGATGCTATGCCGCAAGATGAACCATTGGTGATTGGTAAGCAGCCATAGGTGTCGTAATACAAATTGAGTGCGGTGTAGATTTGACGAATATCTGCTGCGCGGCGCGCATCACGACTTTTTGATTTTGTTGAAACTAATGTCGCGAGTACGATCGACGAGAGCAGTGCGATTATAGCGATGACTACAAGTAGTTCAATGAGTGTAAAACCAGCGCGTTTTTTCATGGTGATATTGTATCGTATTTACCACTGAAATACATCATCATCGAAAGGATCATCAAGGAGGCTGAACTTACGTTTTGGCTGTTCGAGCTTCGGCGGTGTTTCTCGCTCGATGAGTGACTCGTCGATATCGTCGAGAAATTCACTTGGAAGGGTGTAGTTGCGACTGCCGAAGATGGTGCGCATTGCTGCATGAGAAAGAAAGACTTTTTTTGCAGCGCGGGTGAGTGCTACATAAAAGAGACGGCGCTCCTCTTCTTGTGCTTCGGGTGAATCATGTTCACGCATCTTGTTTGAAGGGAAGAGATCTTGCTCCATGCCCGTCACAAATACATAATCGAACTCAAGCCCCTTGCTTGCATGGACGGTCATGAGGCGTACCGCATCGGCGTTACTCATGCGATCCTGATCGCTTTCGAGCGCAAGGTCTTCGAGGTACTGGGTGATCCCCTCTGTGCCATCAAAGATATCATAGCGCTTTGCGACGGTGACCAATTCAAGTACGTTGCCAAGTCGTTCTATATCTTCATCATCACCTGTTTTGAGCATATTTCCTATTCCACTTTCCTCGATGACAGTCATCAATAGTTGTGAGGGTTTTTGTACGAGTGCAGCCGCGCGAATACGCTCAAGGATGTCATAGAATTTTTTCACCTTGACCTGCATTGCATTGCTTAAGAGGTGCACTTCATTTGAAAGGACTTTTTCGAGTGTTTTTTCACCGATGCCACGTGCGGGGACATTGATGATGCGTGTGAGGTCGAGTTTGTTCTCGGGGTTAAGCGCAGCGCGTAGGTACGCAAGCGCATCCTTCACCTCCTTGCGATCGTAGAAGCGAGTGCCGAGGACTTGATAGGGGATGCCTGCGAATAGCATTGCTTCTTCAAGTACACGACTCTGTACGTTCGTGCGATAGAGGATAGCGATATCGCTTGCCTTGATACCGCTCCCCATAAGAGCAGCTATTTTTTGTGCAATGCGACGAGCCTCATCGATTTCATCAAATCCTTCGATAATCGTCAGCTTCTCACCCTCATTGTTCTCTGTGAAAAGTACTTTGTCTTTTCGAAGCTCATTCTTTTCGATTACACTATTTGCCGCTTGCAAAATATTCTTTGTTGAACGGTAATTTTGCTCAAGGAGGATAACCTGTGCATTGGGATAGTCTTTTTCAAAATCCAAAATATTAGCAATCGACGCCCCTCTCCAGCTATAGATTGATTGATCGGAGTCCCCCACCACACAAATATTACGTCGCTCTCCTGCGAGGAGCTGTGTGAGTGTATATTGCACCGCATTCGTATCTTGGTATTCGTCGACGTGGATATACTGCCATTTTCTATTGTAGTACGCACGGATTTCGGGATGTGTCTGCAGGAGACGTACGGTCTTCTCGAGGAGGTCGTCAAAATCGAGCGCATTCGCTTTGCGTAGTGATTGCTCGTAGAGCTTCATCGTGCGCTCATAAAGCTGTCCCCGGAAATGATCACGCACGGTGGCCGCAATAGTTTCTGCTGTGCCCATGTTCCCCTTATGCCTACTGATAGCTCCGAGAATCTTTGCGGGGTCATGCTCCTTCGGGTCGAGACTTTGCGCTTTTAGGGCCTCTTTGATGAGTTTCTTCGCATCATCTTGGTCGATGATTGTTGCCCCTTTTGCGATTCCAATCGCGGTTCCATGCTCTCTCAGGATGGCGATGCCAAGAGCATGAAAAGTGCTGACCCAGGGGATATTTGCTCCACGGTTAAAAGTGGGTACATGCTCTCTGCCAAGCATTTGGAGGACACGCTCGCGCATTTCTTTAGCTGCTTTGTTGGTGAACGTGATCGCGAGAATGGCATCTGGTGCCACGCCTTTTTCAATGAGATGTCCGATGCGATGAGTGATCGTCTTCGTTTTGCCGGCTCCTGCTCCTGCAACGATAAGCACCGGCCCCTCAGTGGCGAGGACCGCTTTTTGCTGTTGTGGGTTAAGTCCCTGCTGCATCTTATCCATTACGACATATATTCGCATAGTATGGCAAGTTTGTCGAAAATGGCTTTATAAAGCCGTTATTCTCTGGAACATTCGGAGTTATGCACTTTTCCATTATACGGCTCATATGAGCCATTTCATCGGCAGTGTTCAATTAATATGGCTTAACATAGCCATTTTTTACTCACTTTTCGAGTCCAAAAGTCATTGACTGAACGTGTGGCCTAGGATACCCTTATATAACTGACGCAGTTTTTGTTGTCTGAGAAATACCCTCTCCAATGAAATTGCTCCTACCGACCGAATGCCCCCGACTGCACGATTTAACTCAATGGCTTATTCTATCAAAGAACACAAAAATACACATCGGAAATGTATCTATCCGAAGTGTTATATTCTTCGCTCTCCCTCTTAGTTTGGCTCTTCTCATCGCACCTGTAGCACACGCAGGCATTCTCGACGAACTCGTCAAGAAGGTTTTTGCGACTTCTTCTGTGGGTGATCATAAATTTACAGCACAGAGCGTCCCTTTGCTCACTGCTGCAGTTGGTCAGACTGGAGCGGTGGAAGACTATATGATTTCAGATGAAGGAGCGCTGCTTGCCGCATCGGGTCCAGGCGGAGCCGCAGCTGAGCTCACTGATCTTCAAGTTGAGACCGCCGCTGGTGCTATTAGCACTTACGTTGTTGAGGATAATGATACGATTTCTTCTATTGCAGAGAAGTATGGTATTTCTGTGAATACAATTTACTGGGCTAATGGGCTCAATCGTAAAAGCAAGCTGAAGATTGGTCAAACATTGGTGATTCTTCCTATTACTAGTGTCCAGCACAAGGTGGTAAAGGGTGATACGATCTCAAAAATTGCAAAACGCTATAATGGCGATGCGGATGAAATCATTGCGTACAATGGCCTCGAGGATGGAACACTTACCGCAGGTGAGACAATCATCATTCCTGATGGAGAAATGCCTGCTGCGCCGCTCCCTGCAAAGGTAGCAAGTCGTATAAAGAGCAATCTCGATAGTGGTCCAGATATGGCAGGGTATTATATTCTTCCTGTGCTTGGCTGCAGAAGGTCTCAGGGAATCCATGGACATAATGGCGTTGACCTTGCATGTCCGATTGGTACTCCATTGCGTGCAGCAGCTCCTGGTACTGTCATCGTCGCAAATACGAGTGGATGGGGTGGTGGTTATGGTAAGTATGTCGTCATCAAGCATGCAAATGGTACACAAACCGTCTATGGACATATGTCGAGCGTGAGTGTTCGCCCTGGTGAAACAGTTGGCCGTGGTGAGTCTATTGGTGCGACGGGAAATTCTGGAAAATCGACGGGCCCTCATCTACACTTTGAGGTGCGTGGCGCACGTAATCCATTTTAAAAAACAATCACATTGTGATTGTTTTTTTATTTAAGGGAGATCGCTGATGCGTTCAATAGTGACCCATGTGTCAAATCCTGATGATCCAAGATTTGTTGTGCCTCCGCGCCAAATCGTGACACCCACTGCAAGTGTATCTCCTGCAGCTAGGTCGAGTGTATTTGCGCCCGTTAGGGTTACTCCCGCTGTCCCTGACATAACGACATAGTATGAGTTCAGGCGCCTATAGTCTGCACCATTTTTCATTGTATTCAGCCATATACTTGCCCCTGCATTTCCCCAGGCATACGCTGCTGTTGCGATTGCCGCACTAATGCGATAGATGCCACTCGTTGGTGCGGTGAATTTCCAGTTTGATCCGGTGGTCACCGTGTTGAGTGTGTCTGATACTTTTGAGTTGTAGTTAACAATGACGGGCACCCCATGGGTTGTTGCTTGCCCCAGCGTGCCTATGTAGTGTACGTAGACTGGTGAAGAAGTTTGGCCACCACCTGCGTTCACCCACTGTGTCCCATTACAGTATTGCATCGCATGCGCATTGTAATTGTAGCGCATGGTACCTTCTCCCCCCGCTTGCCCTGCTGCACATGTCGTAACAACATCACTTCCTCCTGCACGCACTCCACCTGCAACGTCTAGTGTTGTTCCGGGAGTCATTGTGCCAATACCTAATCGCTGGTTGAGAATGTCCCAGAATAAATTATTTGTTCCAGATATATGTGTTGCGTCGGTGTAATAGGAGACTTGGCCATTTGATGCAGTTTGCGCAAATACTATTGATGGGCCCGAGAAGATACTCCCTCCGAACTGATCTGCCACTGCGGTTGAAGTTGAACTTCCCTGTGCAACGCTTGATCCAACGCCGAAGATATAGTTGAAACCGAGTGATGATGCCGTGTTCCCATCGCACCCCGCACGAACGGTATTTTCGGGATGCTTCAAGCTGTCCTGTTCAACCTTGAGAAATACGTTGAATTGCTTACCATCGTCACAAAGTCCGACGTAGTAGTTGTCATCCTGAAAGACCTGATCAAAAAGGCTTCCCGATGAGTAGACCCCCTCGCCCTTTAGCGCAGAGACGAGCGATGTTGCATAGTCAGCCGTTCCTGACTTTGTTGCGAGTCCGCCACCACTGCTTTGATATCCCGCACCCGATACTTTGTATGTGCCCTTTGCGGATTCATGTTCTTCGAGCGCGATGCTGAGTTGTCTTGCATTCGCTATTCGCGAGGCGTCACGCGCCCGCTTGCGCGCTTCAACAGCCGATGAAAATACAGCGCTTGAGATGAGGGATACGATTGAAATGACAACGAGTAATTCAATAAGAGTGAACCCATTACTAAGTTTATTCACTAGTGATACTTTCATTTGTATAGTATAGCACAAATTAGCAATGCACCCCTAGTCCTGATGTCTACGTGAATATAACAAAACCCCTCAAGGGGGTTTTGTTATTTAGAATGCAGCTATATGTATGATTGCGTAGAGTGTTGCTGCGCCAAGTACAGTCATGATAGTGGTCAGCATCTTTGGGTGGTTGTGATGTGATTCTGGAATCAGATCCGATGCACCGATATAGAGGAAGAATCCCGAGAAAAGTGCGAGTAAAAGCCCAAGCGCACTTTCGGGGACCGTAACGAAGTAGGCAATGAAAATTCCAAGTGATGGAGTCAATGCATCTACGGCAAGCCAGCGTAGCGCTTTCTTGCGCGTACCACCATTTTTGATCACCATGGAGACAGTGTTGATACCATCAGAGAAATCATGTGCAAGAACGGCGAGTGCGACTACTGCACCGACCGCAGGTGAGACTTTGAGCGCAAGTCCGATGCCGAGTCCGTCGAGCATGCTGTGCACCGATAGGCTGCCTGCCCCGAAGTGACCCCGTCCATGACTGTGGGTATGACCCTCTTCTGCTTCGTGTGAATGTAGGCTGATTGTTCGATCGATGATGAGGTACGTCAGAAATCCGATTGCAATGTAGAGCGCAATGTGCTCTGTGGTATACGCAGCACCTGCGAGGTCAAATGATTCAGGAATAAGATCAAAGAATGCAACACCGATAACTGCTCCAGCTGCGAAGCCTAAGATGAGGTGGAGGCGATCGCGCATATGGAGCGCGAAGAGTCCTCCTATTGTGGTGGCTATTGCTGTAGCGATAGCAAGGTAAATTGGAAGCATAATTTTAAGAGTAGCAGAAACACCTATTCTCTGCAATAAAGTGTTAAAGTTGCTCAAATTTTGGCCTGTAAGAGAGTGCCTCAAGAATATGTTTTTCCTCAATGTTTTCTGTACATTCAAGATCGGCGATTGTACGTGCAAGGCGAATAGTACGATGAAGTGCACGCCCTGAAAGATTAAGCCTCAGCGCAGATTGAGCAAGTAGCGCACGGCAGCTCGAGGAGAGCGGTGCGTAATCTGTGAGATCAGCCCCACGGAGGTGCGCATTTCTGCAGCCTTCTCCTTGGCGTCGTTCTGCATGTTGGTGTGCCCGTTTTACTTTATCGCGAAGTTCTGCAAGGATTCCTTTGTCCACAGTGGTTTCATTGAGCAATTCTTCGTGATTAACTCGCGGAACTTCGATCCACATGTCTATGCGATCGACGATTGGACCAGAGAGTTTGCGCCGGTATCGCGCAAGGTGACTTGGTTGGCAAGTACAGAGCCGCTTTGTGTCCCCAGCAAATCCACACGGGCATGGATTCATCGCAGCAACAAGTATGAAGCGCGTTGGGTATTGTGCGACCCCTTTTGCACGTGCGATACGTACATATCCTTCTTCGAGTGGTTCGCGTAAGGCTTCAATGATTGCATTATTAAATTCAGGAAATTCATCAAGAAAAAGTACACCATTATGCGCAAGCGTGATTTCCCCTGGTCGCAACTGAGGGCCACCTCCGATAATGGCAACTGCTGATGCAGTATGGTGCGGCGAGCGAAATGGCGGAAATGCAATATATGAATTGCGAAGCGTGCCCGCAAGCGAATGGATCATTGTTGTCTCAAGAGCTTTTTCTTTGGAGAGTTGCGGAAGAAGTTCAATGACTGCGCGCGCGAGTAGTGTTTTTCCTGTCCCTGGTGGGCCATAGAGTGCTATGTTATGGCCGCCCGCTGCTGCGATGAGTAATCCACGCTTTGCAGTTTCTTGTCCCTTAATATCAATATAACTTTCACCAAGAGGGCGCTCTTCTTCGAGTGTGGTCGGTGTCGTGGCAATAAGTTCTCTCCTGGCGGGATTGTCTTTCATGGCAAGGTGGCGGGCAATCTCATCTAGTGTGTGTGCTCCGTAGACAGTAACGTCTTGGACAAGTGCTGCCTCCCCCTCATTTTCTTTAGGAACGAATAGCTCGGTAATTCCTAGGCGTGCTGCGGAGTGCGCAGCAGCGAGTGCACCACGAATTGGCCTGATAGTGCCATCAAGGCCAAGTTCACCAATAAATGCCATATTGTTTGTGTCGCCACGAATAGTTTTTGTACTTTTGAGTACTCCAATAGCAATAGGCAGATCGAATGCTGGTCCATGTTTTGGTAATTCTGCGGGCGCGAGTGAAATCGTCATATTTCCAATCACGCCTAGGGTGTTGAAATGGCGTGTATTGCGGAGTGCCGAGAGCACACGCTCTTTTGACTCAGCAACGGCTTTGTCCCCCAGCCCGACGATATTAAAGTGAAATTCTTTTCCGTGATTATCAACGTCTACTTGTACGAGGTGCGCTCCACCCGCATCTACTTGAAATGAAGAAGTGCGTGAAAAACTCATAGAAGAGAGGATGATTCGTTGACTGATTGCGTGTGTAATATACACGTGCGCGCAGCAGGGTTCGCTTCGAGTCGCGCGAGTGGAATTTCTTCCCCACAAAATACACAACTCCCATAGGTCCCCTCACTGAGGGAGAGTAGTGCGGCATGAATCTCCTGGTAGCGTTTTTCAAGTTCCGCCTCAAGCATTACTCGTGACGAGAAGTTCTCGATCTGGGAGGCGCGGTCAGCCTCATCACCTTGCTCGATGTGCTCTTCATCGGTACTTGCGTCGAAGTCGTATTGGTCATCAGGGTGGACATGTCCAAGGCTGAGCAGTGTATTGCGCAGGCGCATGCGTTCGTCGAGTAGTAGTCTCTTTTGCTTACTATAGTCTCTAATCATACTAGTATACTAACGTATACTTACAATCGAGCAATGCAGTATGTGGGGACAAGATGTGCATAAAAAATGACCGTTATGAGCGGTCATTTTCGAGAGCAGCACCAAAGCTTTCTTTGTCACTTGCAACGATGAGCAGGTCACCTTTCATTCCCCAAATTAGAATCGGTTCATTGCTACTTGTGGTAATAGCACGTGCGTCCACTCCTTCGATTTTTCTGGAGACAAAACGAATTTTCGAGAGCATACGCACTTCGCTAATGCTCATTGTGGGGTGCGCAAGATTCATCATTGTTGTGACCAGTAGCGACTCATGCTGGAGCATTGCGGCATAGGTAGCGTCACTACTCGGCGTGGAAATCACGATTGTTCCATGGACAGATGCGTCACGCATCACGAAGTATCGCTGTTCTTTGAGTAGGTGTCCAAGGCTTGGGGGAAGTTCTGATCCCAAAAAATGTGTAAACAATGTTTCTCCAGAAATTTCTGTATGGTTTCTTTCGAATATGATTTCTCTCGTTACTCGTTCACCAAAGTCCGAAGAAAGAATGATATTTTTGAGTGAAGGAAGATCGTTTGCTGGAGAGGTGAGCTCATGATGAACGGCGCCTTTTTGTGGTATCAGTCGAGGGAGAGGAATTGCGCGGAGTGCACTTTCGCCGACGCTTGCAACCTTTGTGCCAAGTTTTCCAGCGTATGTTCCGTAGTTGATACGGAGCACCGGGGCTCCGATAAGCGCGTAGAGTCCTACGCCAAAAGTCGTTGCGAAAATGAGCAACGCAATTCTGAAGATTTTCGACATGGCATCGTGCTCGTGCATGATCTCGTTACTGTCATTATGAGGGATAGCATATATTGCGTCAATGCTTCTTTGTTACTTGAGAAATTCCTAAATATACGATAAAATGGCGCCAGTTCAGTTCTTTTTGGAGCACCGCATGCGCGAAGCGCTGTTTTTTCTTTCACTCACGATGCTTGTGACTCTTTATGGTGTACTCGGATATCGATGGGGAGTGCTCGTTGCACTTACACTTCTTGTGTCCTCATTCTGGATATTGATCATACAAAGCAGGAGAACATTTTTCAATTTCGGTACAATGCTACTGGTCTGCCTTATTCTGTATAAGGGAGTTTCGGGCGCAGCGCTTTCAAGGCACATGCTCGTCTCTGTGACGATAGCGACGATAACACTTGTGCTTGCCTATAGTGGTACGAGTAGCGATGTGGATATCGCACCTACGTTTGCAGTATTTGTTGCAATCATGCTCTTTCTGCATACGTTTCTGCATCTTGCAATTCCTCTTAAGTTTTGCTTTGGAGCAATTATATTTCTTACGATCGCATCAGTGGTCGACGATTGGAACGCGAGGCGTCGTCTGCCTGAACTGGAAGATGAGGTGCCATGCAGGTCAGAATAAATATTACGGATCATTGATCCGTTTTTTATTATGAAAAACACGCTCGCGCGTGTTTTTTGAGTTATTCAGCCTCTGGGGTATCAGCTGTCTGAGGCTTTTCAATGACTGCATCTTTTGGCTTGCGATCATCATAGCGGTGTTCGTCGGCTCGCTTGATAGAGAGTGCGAGTCGTCCGCGTTCATCGGTTTCGCCGACATAGATTGGTACGATCTCGCCGACCATGAGGAGGTCACTTGGCTTTGCGACCTTCCATGGTGCAATCTCTGAAACATGTACCATTCCCTCTGCTCCGCGTCCGAGCTTCACAAATGCACCGAAGTCAGTGAGCTTCACAACTTCACCCTGCGCACGCATGCCACGTACCCATTCCTTGGTGAGGTCAGCGATCCACTCGTATGCTTTCTCGGCGCTCCCGTTCTTTCCGGTCACATACACTGTGCCGTCGTCTTCGATGTCAATCTCTGCTCCGGTTATATCGCGGATTTCCTTTACGGTCTTTCCGCCCGAGCCAATGACACCTCCGATCTGCTCTGGTTTAATCTTGAGGACCATGATCTTTGGAGCACGTGGAGAAATATTTTTTCTTGGCGCTGCGATCGCTTCCTCCATTGTTTTCAAGATGGTGAGACGTGCAGCCTTTGCCTTTATGAATGCCTCGCGGAGGATCGGTAGCGGAATTCCATCGACCTTCACGTCCATTTGAATTGCAGTCACTCCATCGCGGGTTCCTGCGACCTTGAAGTCCATATCGCCGTGGTGGTCTTCTGGTCCTTGGATGTCGGTAAGCACTTTGTACTTATCTTTGTTGTCCATCATGAGTCCTGAGGCAATACCTGCAACAGGCTTGGTGATTGGTACACCTGCGTCCATGAGCGCAAGGGTTGATCCACAGGTCGATGCCATCGAAGTCGAGCCGTTTGAGGCAAGTGCTTCAGAGACGATGCGAATCGTATATGGAAATGCGTCTTGCGAAGGGAGGACTGGGAGCAATGCCTTTTCTGCAAGTGCACCGTGTCCGATCATACGACGATTCGTACTTCCTACGCGTCCTACTTCTCCTGAAGAGTATGGTGGGAAGTTGTAGTGATGCATATAGCGCTTCTTGCCGACGATCTCAATGCCTTCAATGAGCTGTGCGGCATCAGGTCCGCCAAGTGTAAGTACAGAAAGGACGTGTGTACCTCCGCGGTAGAATACTCCCGTACCATGATGTACTGCAGAGATCCCTCCTGCTTGTGCAAAGAGTGGACGCACCGTGTCGAAGTCTCGCCCGTCGGGACGCAAGTTTTGATCAATCGCTTTGCGATGGAGTAACTGATTTACTTCTTCGTCGAAGTAGTATGCAGCAAGTGCTACATCCATCCCTTCTTGTGTTTTAACGAGCGTGAGCCATTCTTCCATGAGCTCGTACTCGAACTTACGTCCCGCAACATTCGCGAAAATGGTTTGTTCAAACTTTGGAAGAATATGTGCTGCGAAGAGTGCCTTGATCTCTGGCGTGACTTCTGCGAGTGTGATGACACGCTTCTGCTTACCAATCTCTGCAATGATCTTCTTTTGGAAATCTTCAAGCTTTGTTATCTCTTTGGTTGCGAGTTCAAGTGCCTCCATGATGAGATCTTCCCCAAGCTCCTTCCCTTCCATTTCGATCATGTTGATTGCGCCATCTTTTCCGCAGAGCGTGAGAATTGCATCGTAAGCAATCTCCTTTTCATCCGCGGTCTTTGATGCAGGCATCACAATCCATTGGTTGTCGTTACGTGCAATACGCACTGCACCAACAGGTCCTGCCCATGGGATCTCAGACACACAGAGTGCGAGCGAGGTTGCGTTGACTGCGAGGATGTCTGTCTCGAATTGATCGAGTGCAAGGACGGTCGCGACGACCTGTACTTCGTAGCGCATGCGCTGATCGAAGAGTGGACGAATAGTACGGTCGATGATGCGACCTGAAAGGATTGCGCTGTCTGCTGGTCGGCCTTCGCGACGAGTGTACTGACTACCCAGGATCTTCCCTGCTGCGTAGAAGCGCTCTTCGTAATCAACGGTGAGC
Source organism: Candidatus Paceibacterota bacterium (assembly GCA_035583355.1). NCBI lineage: Bacteria > Bacillati > Minisyncoccota > Minisyncoccota bacterium. The sequence continues at coordinate 126,313 of DATEZQ010000003.1, forward strand.
GGAAAGAAATCTCCCCCTTCTTTTGGCTTCTTACCCATGACGCAGGTTGCGAGGACTGCGGAATCGCCGTAACGAATGATCACGGAGCCTTGAGCTTGCTCTGCAAGATCAGTAAACTCGGCAACAAGTGGCCTCCCACCAATATCAATAGAATAGGTGTGTTTTTGCATAACGTTGTTTCCACGCCATATTGCGCAACGAATTTTTTCGGTGCGATAATGACGCAGAAGTTTCTTAATTGTTAATAGTGTCATTATAGCACCACAGAAAAAAAGCGGGATGCTTGCGCATTCCGCTCTTGTGGTTCGGTGTAATTCATCTCATTTTCGGAAATGGAATCCTGCCCAAAGAATGTGCCCAAAGGCGAATTAATTCCGCGTGGAGATTGTCGATCTCACCATGGAGCTTCGTGGCCTCATCGAGGCTCCCCGTGCGTGCTTCGAGCGCCTCGACACCGTCGCGAATTTGCTGGAGTTTTACCCCGTCCTCTCCTTCGGATGGCATTTCGTGTAGTGAGCCGGGAGGCATGCGTTTTGGTTCGTATTTTCCAGGATCTTCGCGACTTCAGCGATTTGGTTGCGCATCCCTTTCAAATGTAGCCTGTTGTAGTAACGAGTCGTAACTCTGCCGATCAGGGTGATAAGCGCAATGATCACAAAGAAGATAAGTATGTTCACGGAAAGGAATATGAGCGAAGGAATGCGTGCGTTCAGTGAAAGGATGTGAAATGCAACGACGAATATACCGGTGAGGAAAAGTCTCTTTGTGACGGTTTGCATGGCAAACTCCTGTAGAAAAGTGCGACTTTCTCAACTCTAGCATTGGTGACATCTGCGTCAAGAAGTATGAAAAACTCGCCACGAATGTGGCGAGTGAAATGCTATTGCTCGAAAGGCCTACAGACCTTTGACTTTGCGACCCAAAAGCCAAGTTTAAACTTAATGGGTGTCGAAGCTTTCTTGATGACTTGTTGTATATCGACCTTCTCGGGTACGGGGAGGTTGGTCATTGAGATCGCACTCAGCTTTGCAACGAGTCTTTCGTCAGCGTGCTTCGGGCGTTCCCTCCACCACTCGCGCACCTCATCGCGTCGGCTCGCACAGAAGTTGCTCATCCCAGACTTGATCGCATTTGCGAATTTCGATTCAATGAATCGAGTGATTCCAAAGACAATCAGGAATATGACGAGAACAATAACAGTCCCGATGGCTGCCCGCAGCATTTCCCCGGGGTAGCGTCTAAAGAGATGGAACATATGAAATGGTAGCCAGATGAGGAATAGGGCTATGCATGGAGTAAGGCAGATGGGGATATGCTTCGCCTTCTCCCATTTGCCCGTTTTCTTGTTTACGCCCGCATCTTTATAGCGACGCCAATATTTGCATGCAACCATTTTCCAGCTGAACGCACTGAGGTTCATCCACGCATTCTTGATCTTCGTAATCGGGTTCTTTGGGAGAAAACCGATAAATGCGACAAGAAGCCAGAACAGAAGTGTGTAGAGCGTCAGAAAGATGCCCGTGATGGTTCTGCCGATGAGGAAAGAGATCAGAGTCGGAATGAACGCGAACCACTTGCGTTTCCGATAAGCACACTCATCAGCTGGTCCGCGTTCGAAATATCGGTTGCTCCAGTTCCAGACGAATTTCCCAAACGGTGTTTTCGGTTTTGCCTCAAGTAGACCCTCGGGGAGCTCTACGTTGATCGCGACTGCATATGCACTCAAATTTGGCTTGTTGGTCTTCGACCATCCACGCTCGATGAAAGAGGAGTTGATGGGGGCTTCATAGCCACCACCAAGGCCATTGTTCATTGGCGCGATATAGCTCTCCGCGCTTTGCTGGGCGAGCTTTTTGTCGCCACAAAGCACAATGAAGACAAGGTGGTGATTGCCAGCTCGAAAGAGTTGCAGGTACTTCGCGAACTCAGACACCCTGACAATGTAGCGTCTCCCAAAGTGGTAGCGCTCTTTCTCTTCGAATGCTTCTTGACTGATATCATGATCACAGATCACGATATACTGGGGACGTTTCGCGATCAGTGCATCAGAGAGACGCCACTCGATCGGTATGGTCGCCGACTCAAGGGTGTCCTTTCCACCGTTGACGATGATGCTGATGCCGTCTTTCCACTTACCATCTGATCCGGGCTTTTCTCCATGGATCCATTCTTCGCTCATGTAGCCTCCGTAGGGTATGTGAGGAGCTTCTGGTAGCATATTGCATTATGTATACTGGTTTGTCAAAGAAAGAAAAACCGCCCCCCAATATGCTTTTTGTGGGGGCGGTGTGGTCACTTCTCTCTACGACCAGTTTGATCGATGAGAAATTCTTCTCCATTTTTTACGACGCACGCATAGCCATCGTAGAATGGAGTTGCATAGTCGAAACGTTCCTTCGTAAGTAGTCTTCCGTCGGGGTAGATATATACGAAATGTCTCCCGATGCGCGCAACTGCAAATCCTTCTGCAAAGGTACGTGTCTCATCGAATCGCTGCTTGTACGCAGGAAGTCCATTGGGATGGATATGGAACCATCCTGAGTCGTCACACGCGAGCGCGTAGCCTTCGCAGAATGGGCCCACGAGTGAATAGTGTTCATTGTATGCAGGTCGCCCATCTCTCCTAATGTGGAATTCATGAGCACCAATGCGTGCAAGAGCTAAACTTCCATAAAAATGTCCAACAAGGGTGTAGCCCCTCCCCACTCCATAAAGTGGAGCCCCGTCAGTCCTGATGTGAAAACATTTTCCAGAATGGTCACGCGCGCACGCGATCTTGTCTATGAAATTGCTCACCCAGGCGTACATCCTGAGCAACTCTCTGCGACTGAGTTCTTTGCTCATGACGTGTCCTCCTTCTCATCTCATTCAACACTGCCATTTTTCATAATATCCGTCAATAAAAAGAATGACACGAATACATCGTGTCATTCTTTTAGAGCGCATACGCTCGCTTTGTTGTAGTGTCGTTGTCTTCTGGTCCAAGGCCTGGATTATCGGTGATGGCTATCGCCACCTCAGTCACACCTGTTCCATAATTATCCCATTCCCTAATGCGCTTCTCCCTGCGGGGGTTTATCATGAGATACTTGTCAGGATTTTCTGAAAGGTCGAAAAAGTCGTCCGCAAGTTCTTTGAGTTTCATTGAGCATGAGCGACCAAAAGCCATGACTTCAGTCTGAATACCCGTTTGCGCCTTAAGATGCTCAACGAGCGGAGCAAAGCTGCCATCGCCGGAGACGATGATGATCGCATCGAGGCGTGATGCCATGCGTATTGCATCAAGAGTCATCTCAACATCCCAGCTCGTACGCTTGAATTCCATTCCATAATCTTGAATTTCTTTTTTACGCACTTCAATTCCAAGCTGATTGAGCGCGCTAAAGAATGAACCCTCGCTTCCATTTGGAGTCGTGATGACATAGGCAAGTGCACGGATGAGTTGCCTCCCTGCAACTGCTTCCTTGAGAATCGCAGCAAAGTCTACCCTGCTTCCATGAAGATGCTTCGCACTATGATATAAGTTTTGCGTGTCTATAAAAATTCCCACACGCTGGCTACAATGTTTGATAACAGTCATACAAATAGTTACAAATGAACATTATGAATACAGGAATATTTTATCACGCAATGTTTCCTCATTGCAGCTTTATCTGAGTGCATTTATGTGGGGAAAAATGACAGTATATGTAAGCTACTTTTATGTGTGTTTGAAATAAAAAAATTACTCGCGCGGGGCGAGCAATTCTTTTTAATTATAGACCAATCTGCTTCAACACGGTGTTGTATACAGCCTCGTTCTTCTTCTTAAGATACTTAAGGTGTGTACGGCGGTCTGCAACCATCTTAAGAAGACCACGACGTGAGTGGTTGTCCTTCTTATTCTCCTTGAGGTGTGCAGCGAGCTCATTGATGCGCTGGCTGAGGATGGTCACCTGAACTTCTGGTGATCCAGTATCTGTTGCGTGGCGCTGGCTCTTCGTGATGATGACCTGCTTCTTCTTTGCGGTTAACATGGGAAGGAGTATAGCATAAAAATTCAGAATATGCAAGCCCGTGGCTGTAGTTATAGTTATTTGACCCTCCCCTCTCTTGGAGTAGCGGGTGGGGGTACACTGCGCACCTAAAACAAAGAATCACCACGAGGGGTGATTCTTGTGCTATGTTCCTGGCGCCTTTTCATTCAAAAATTGCTCGAGGAGGTGGTCTCTTGGAGAATCTGCGGGTAGGAATTCGATTCCCTCCCCCATTTCTGCAAGTTCCTTGTTGATGTCATCGATAGTGACCGGAACACGATGGGTATCAGGATTGAATTTCCCTAGTCCGTGTATGACGATGTGATCAGGAACTTTTACTTTTTGTACCTGTGGTGGCATAAATTATTCCATTGGCATATCACGCAGATAGTCATCGAGTGGAATGTTCCACTTACCGAAAAAAATGTCTGCAGAATGGGGATCGAGTTCATGGGGGAGGTCATTCGTAAAGCCTGCCAGTGCCTCAAAGTCTGCATCAAGTGTACCCTCGGTTGCAGTAAAAGCATCAGCCTCTATCGCGCTGCGCATCTCCTTTGCATCAGCAGTCTCTTCTGTGCAGGCCCCAGCATCTGCTGCGCCCACTTCACCATTGAATTTCTCCATCATCTTGAGCATATTATAGCACGATTTGAAATCCATTTCGAAATTTATCCCCCAAAGAAGTTTGCTATAATGTGTATATGCAAATTACTGACTGGATGCGACGATTCCTGGAATATACCGAAATAGAGCGTGGCCGCAGTCTGAATACGGTGCGCAATTATGAGCACTATCTCTCTACATTCATTGAGCAGTCGGGTGTAAAGACTCCTGAAGATATTACGAGTGAAAAGGTACGTGAGTTTCGTATGTGGCTTAATCGTAAGATGGTTGGCGTTGGGAAACGAGGTGTCGCAGCGACGCCGATGAAACGACGCACGCAGAACTATTACTTAATTGCATTGCGTGCAATGCTCAAGTATTTGGTGCGACAGGGCGTGCAAAGTCTCCCTCCAGAACAAATTGAATTAGCAAAAGTGCCACAAAGGCAGCTTGATCTTATTGGTCAAAATGATCTCAATAATCTTCTTGATGCCCCCGAAGGAGATAGTCTTGCTGCGCTACGCGATAAAGCAATTCTTGAAATGCTCTTTTCGACAGGGCTTCGTGTTTCTGAGCTCGTTGGGCTCGATAGGGATATTGATATGTCGCAAGAACATTTCTCGGTGCGCGGAAAGGGAGAGAAGGTACGCATCGTATTCATTTCTGATGACGCGCGTGATAGCGTAAGGGACTATCTTGCGAAAAGGACAGATGTTGATCCTGCGATGTTTATTGCTATCGGACGTGGTGGGGAAAAGTCTTTGAGTAAGAAAGAAGGGTCATTGCGCATGTCTGCGCGTTCGATCGAGCGTACCGTAAAGCAGTACGCGATTAAGTCAGGCATCACGAAGAAAGTCACGCCACACGTGTTGCGTCACTCCTTTGCTACAGACTTGCTGGAAAACGGAGCGGACATTCGTTCCGTGCAGGCGCTTCTCGGACATTCGAGCATCACAACGACGCAGATCTATACACACGTGACCGATAGAGGTCTTCAGGAAATTCATAAACAATTTCACGGGAAGCGAAGAAAATAAAACAGATTGTGAAACATCCGCGCCAGGGCGCGGATGTTTCATTACACCTTAACTGTGAAACATAAAAGAGTGCTTAGTGGACGAAATGGGCGATATGAGTTATCGCGTATATTTCACTTCATCCTACATTCCATATTTGTGAAACTCTTGCTATCATTATTTCATGAAACTTATTTCGTGGAACGTGAACGGATTGCGCGCATCCATCAAGAAAGGATTTCTTGAATGGTTACACGCACAAGACGCTGATATTGTGGGCTTACAAGAGATTAAAGCAGAAGAGTCACAGCTCCCTGAAGAAGTGCTCAGACCTCATGGAGCAAAAGGACAATGGCATGCATACTTCTCTCCTTCACGAACAAAGAAGGGGTATTCCGGCGTAGCTATGTTCTGCAAGGAGGTCCCCGATCGTGTCGACTATGGTATGGGTATTCCTCGCTTCGATGATGAAGGACGTTACATTGCTGTACACTTTAAGGACATCGTCATTATTAATTGCTACTTCCCAAATGGTGGTGGTGGCCCCGATCGTTTGTCCTATAAGTATGACTTTTATGATGCATTTCTTTTGCATATTAATGCACACAGATCTGAGGGAAAGAAGATTATATTCATGGGTGACGTGAATACTGCACATAATGAAATCGACCTCGCACGGCCAAAGGCGAATGAACAGAACACGGGATTTCTTCCTGACGAACGTGCGTGGATAGACAATGTTGTAAATTCAGGATATGTAGACACATTTCGCCACCTCCACCCAGTCCTCACTGATGCATATAGTTATTGGGATATGAAAACTGCAGCACGTGAGCGCAATGTTGGTTGGCGCATCGACTATTTCTTTATCAGCAATGACTTACTCCGCAGGCTTGTGGGTGCAGGAATCAGTAGTGAAGTCTACGGCTCCGATCACTGCCCTATTTGGGTTGAGCTGAAAGATAAATAAAACACCAACACGCTGTGTTGGTTTTTTGTATAAAAATAGACCGCCACGACACCCGAAGGTGTGTGGCGGTAGACGATAGGTACTAGCGGATTCCCTGACGGGCTTCCAGTGCGATGAGCGCAGCGTATTCCTCGAGAGAGGAAAGGTTGCGACTGCCGAGCGCGAAGGCGATCTCCATCGAGAGGCTATCGCGCTTCTTTTTCAGATCGGCGGTGATGGTGCGCTCACCTTGCGGGTCGGCCTCGATGCTCTCATCCAAGAGATGCATCATGTGACTGATTGCGAGGACTCCCGCTTCCTGATGCTGTGGGATCATCTTGATGCCGTTGTGCTCGCCCCGAAGGACGTTCGCGACCGGGATCCAGATGGGCGCACGCATTTCGGAAGCCTCGAGTCGCGTGGCGCAGGGCTGCGCGGAACTCTTGAGGAGTCCCACGAAGTATCCCTTGATCTTGCGATCGGGGCCGACGTGGTGCGTCAGGTTGATGCGCTCGAGGAGAGCGAAGCAGCCGTCCTTGCCCTCTTGAGTGTCATAGCCGGTCTCGGCCATGAACTCGCGACGAGCGACGCGTTCGAGGGTGAGTGCGTCCGCCTCCTCGGTGGTGATGGTCGCCGACTTGGTGACGACATCGACATCTTCGCAGCAACCGCCGAAGAACTTCATGCGGGACTGCTCCTCAGGCCTCTGGGGAATGCGCTCACCGCCGAGGAGGCAGGTCAGGTCTTCGTTGAAGCACTGGGTGAATGCGGCGCCGATCCGAGGATGGCTATTCGCATACAGGCGGTCTTTGTTCAACTGCTGGGGGTGGACCACGGGGGCCTCCTTGTAAGAAAGAACTCAGTCAGGTGACTGGTGCTCATATAATAGCATAGATTATCATATTTGTCTAGGCGTTGCTATGACAAAAAATGTGTGGTAGTTTCATTGCAGTTATGGCAATATTGCCAATGTTCAGGAGGAAAACATGTTCACTCTTCTGCGTAGATTTTTCTATTCGAGCGCTCTCCTCGGCCTTCTTATTGGCCTCCCCCTCACCGCCCAAGAACACCGCTTGCACGCCGGTGTCTCCCTTTCCTGGGCGATTCCCTCCGGTGCGTTCGGTGGCAGTGACGGGTCTCGTGATTCGTACTACGATTACGGCCGCAGTCGTGTTCCTGGTTTCGCATCGACGGTGGGAGGCAGCGTCTTCATTGGCGTTCCTCTTGCCGAGCGCGTAGTGATTCGGCCGAATGCGAGCTATTTCCGCTTCCGTGGCGACGAGGGAGATCACTTCGGCTATCGTGCTACGCCGATGTCTCTCGAGATGTCGAGTGTCGGTTGCGATATCCAGATCTTTTTCAGTCAGTCATGGAGGCAGTCACGCGGATATGTCCTCTTGGGTGTCGCTTACGATTCTGAGAAGCTTGCCATTGGCGGTAGGGCCTATACAGACAGTGCGCCTGATCAGTACAAGGTCAAACGCAGTGCGGCGAATATCGCCTTTGGAAGGGTTTCGCGGATGGAAGGCGTCGGGGTATTCTACGAGGTAGGCTTCCATCGGACGCTTTCTGACGACATGCCTGCGGGGCTAGAGATGCCAGGCTCTGATTTCTGGAAGCTCGGCATTGGCGTTACGTTCTAAAATCAACCACCCTTCGGGGTGGTTTTTCTTGCGAGTGGTTGTGGTGTGTGTTAGATATAGAGCAGATTGTGAGTGGGAGGAAAACTTGCGAGAAGCAATAGCAATTTTCGTAAATATATTTTGTTTTTGCTACTGTACAGCGCTTGCTTGTGGTAGTTTCGATTACTCGATTCCGAGAATCGATACACGCGGTTCTGCGCTTTCGCTACACCTTGGGCAATTTTGTTTGCATTCGAGTTCGACTCGCACATTTTCTTCTGGGTTAGTTTTTCGCGAAAGCACATCATTCGTGAATACTCCTCCCAAGCAGTATGACTTTACTTTTAAGTGCAGTGGTAATCACGCTAGTGCCCAAGCGCATGTGCACCCTTGTGTGTGTATCATGTCTAAGAAATTTCGCATCACTTTTGCACACGATTCCTTTGCCTATTTTCCGTCATCGCGAAAGCACTTCGGCACTTATGTCATTGCAGGTGCTCGTGCAGAGTCCTTTCTTCACAATGCGCAATTTCGGACTGCTCAAATTTCGCTCACCGCAGATTTTCCCTTCACATTGAATGCGGTGAATGTTGGTATGGGGCACAGCATCAGTGTGAAACATAATAAATATTTTGGGGAAGTTGCTGTGTTGCGAATGGCGGTGCGCGATGTACTCCTTGGGGAGAGCATCGAACATGTGCACGGTGTACGATTTTCTTTCGGAATAATATTTTAGCCGTCCTGTGAGGCGGCTTTTCTCTAATTAAAAAACGAGGGGGCTTCCCCTCGTTTTGGATTCGCAATTATTTGTAGCGCAAAGAGATGTAACGATCGAACCAAATTGCAGATACCTTTGTATCGGGCTCTGCATTTTTATATTCGATTGCCGCTTCGCTGAAGTCGGTGCAGGCCTCTGCTCGGAGCAATGCATCTTTCTCCTGCAGTTCAGTAAGGCGACGATGCCAAATCGTTGAGGTGGGGTCAGTCTTCTCGGTCGACTTCCAGCCGCTCACGGCGACATCAATGTTTTCGCATGCGAGGATTTCGTCCCGCAAGGACGGATTCGTAAGATCGAGGTAACGATTTGCCCAGATGTATTCGGTTTTGGTATCACGCTCTGCATTATCCCAGCGCTCCTTTGCTACCTGCCGACTCCGACAGGCGTCAGCGCGTAGGAGTACTTGTTCAAGTGTTATTTTCTCTTTGCAGGCCTTCCATATTTCGATTTCCGCAGGGTGAACTGCTTTTTCGAGAAACTGCATTGCGATCACTAGTGCGGTGCAGCGATCGGCTCGCGCCTGGATGATCACACGTGTGCTTTCGGGTATGGTATACATGAGTGCTCCTTTGTGCAACTGTGAATATTATACTATGTATTACATGGTTAGTCTAGTAACTATAATGTTATATATTAACGATGAGGACTGGATATAATTTGAGCAGAGCAAAATAAAAATACACATAATATGTGTATTTTTATTTTGCTTATTTCACACGGTATTTGTTGCGAATTTCCTTCACTTCTTTTTCTTCCTCACTTGCGCGAGTACGCTTCCCTTCTTCGCCTTTCGCAAGAAGTACCTCTTGAGGAAGCATCGCGAATTCTTTTGCGGTTCGCTCGAGCCATTCGGTTGTATTGCGCTCGGGGTCCTCAAGCACCTCATCAAAGAGTGCATTGAGGATGGCACCAATGCGCGGACCTGCAGGTTCATCGATGGTCTCCATGATTTTTGCACCATCAATCTTTAGCATCTTCACTGATACTGGCGCGCGCATCGCTTCTTCAATCATCGAGTGATATTTGCGCAAGCGATACGGTGTCTCCATTGGACGTCCAGTTCCTATACGATCACATGCGCGCACATTCATAAGGTCCCAGACTAATTCAGGTCCGACATTCGCAACAATGCGACGCACTGCGGAGAGTGTGATCGTCTCTATATCAGAGAAGAACATGTGATAGCGCACGAGTTGTGTGGACTTGAAAATGATTTCGCGAGAATATCGAAGGCGCTCAAGAATTTTCTTCGCCATCTTTGCGCCGATTACTTCATGTCCATAGAATGTCCACGTCTTTTTCTCCTCTGACCACCTGCGTGATGCAGGTTTGCCAACATCATGAAGTAATGATCCGAGTCGAACATGAAGTGGCCAAGAGCGATCGGCTGCATGTTGAAGGGCTCGAAGATTGTGCTCCCATACGTCATAGATGTGGATTCCCTTCTGTTCGCACCCTAGCCCCTCGATAAGCTCAGGGCAAACATAGGTGAGTAAACCCACACGATGGAGGACAAGAATGCCTTCCATTGGTTTCGCACTCATGAGCATTTTTGAAAATTCGTCACGCACACGTTCCATGGCTATCTTCTCGACAAGCGGAGCGTGAGAAATTACTGCTTCAAGAGTTTTCTCCTCGATAGTGAAATCAAGTTGTGCGACGAAACGCACCGCACGCATGACGCGAAGTGCATCCTCAGTGAAACGCAAGTGTGGATCACCCACAGCGCGGATGGTGCGCTTTTTGATATCGCTTACTCCGTCGTAAGGATCGATGAGCTCATCACGGACGACATTATATGCGATAGCGTTCATAGTAAAGTCGCGACGCTGCAGATCCTCATAAAGGCTCTTTGAAAATTGCACGCTGTCAGGGCGGCGAAAATCGCTATATGTAGATTCTGTTCGATAGGGTGTTATCTCAACAATGCGCAACGTTGCACGTTCGGTATCATTCTCTGGGATTGTTTCATTTACTACTCCGACAGTGCCAAAATCATTCTCATAGAATGTATGGGGAAAAAGTTCGATAATCTCAGCAGGCGTGGCATTCGTGGTAAAGTCCCAATCTTTCGGAGTCTTTCCCTCGAGGAGATCTCGGGTGCAACCACCGACGAGATAAGCTTCGTAGCCTGCGGATTCAAGAGTGGAAGCAACGGATGAGATTTCGGGTGGGATATTTAGTAGGGGCATAGTTGTGTGTTGCACGTTAAACAAGAAAAAAGCGTTTCACGTGGAACTAGTCTAATTATATAGACTAGTGATTAATTTGGTAGGTATCAAGATGCCAGAACTCGCCCCTTCGTCACATCCATATTTCATTTCGCTGTGCTCATGAAATATGGTGTGCGAGTAGGGCCAGGGCTCGGTTGCCCAGGACTCGACACCACTCACAAAGTAATTTAGGAGCAAAGCACCTAAATTACTAAGTGGTGGTCGTCACGGCTCGGCGACCCTGCGCTGCGCTTCGCGCGAGCGAGGGTGCCCGCCTCCGCCTTTCGAGTCCGGCGGGATCTCGAAAAATTGCGGCGAATAATGCTTCGCATTATTCTTGCATTTTTGTGCCCCCGCCAGGACTCGAACCTGGGATAACGGTTTCGAAGACCGTTGTGATATCCACTTCACTACAAGGGCATTAATTGTTTAAAATACTCTAACCTGGGAAAAGCAAGGCGCTCCGCGCACCAGGCTTGCTTGCCCGATAAGGAGCCGCCACCGCGGCACTGATCAACTCACGCCTTCGCTCTGCTCAGTCGCTCACGGGTAACGGATTTCTTGACTGTCCCGATATCCGCTTCACAACAAGGGCATTAATTGTTTTTTCGAATACTCAAATTCTTGAAAACTTGACTGCAAAAACTATGCTCAAAAACGAGCGTAGACACAATATACGTTAAAATGGCTCACTTGCCAAATATTTTAAAATCGGTTAATATACCTCTACAACAAAAGGCGCGGGTATGGTTTAGTGGTAGAATGCGTCCTTGCCAAGGACGAGACGGGAGTTCGATTCTCCCTACCCGCACAGCACAGAAAAAACAGAGCAAAGCTCTGTTTTTTCTTTTGTGCTTGCGGGTAGGGAGAATCGAACGGAGAGGGGTCGGGAGAGGAAGCCTCTCCCGTCTAGGAGAGCAGGAGTTTCTTGTTTCACAAGAAACCCCGTCGAGAACCGTGGGTTCTCGAAGAACTTTGCCGTGCGGGCCCCTTTAGGGTGCGCGAGCAAAGTTCGTGAGATCTCTCCCCTCCCTACCCAGGCAAAGCCTGGCTAGGGAGTCCCTGATGTTCCTGGGTTTGTTCAGTTGTCCTTTATCCCCACTCTCCACAGCCTTATACACAGACAAAGTGTGGAAAAACTCACTCAGCTCGTATCCTTCAATGAATTTTTGTTGCTATTGAGCCACTTCACAAAGGACACTGTGGACAACCCTGTGGATAGCGGGGATAACTATCATGCAAATGTGGAGTTCGATAGAAGTTTTCCCTAATTTCCGGAAATTTGGCTGTTCCCACCATTACTCAATTGTCTGCCCCCTGCCTCCTCCGATTTGGCCCATGTCTCTTTGATTTGCCATAGCTCCTTGATCTTATGTGCCTATACACATCATATGCCTAGGTGGTGGGGAAAACTCTGTGGATAGTGGGGATAAAGGACAAATTAGGGTATTTCCTCACGGAATTGCGATTCCTGGGGCTTTATGCTACAGTAGCGCACCTCTGAGTTCTCAGACAATGTGTGGAAAAATGGAGCAGCATCCTCGCTATTCCATAGAAATCTTATATTTTAGCCGATATTTTGCCTGTATCTGGGGATAACCCTGTGGATAGTGGGGATAAAGGACATTGATTATCTTTGAATTCCTCAATGCACAGTCTTTGCTATTGATATACATAGTTATCCACATAATGAATATAATTTATATTTAAAACCGCGAAATACATGTTTCACGGGAAACAAATTGATATATAATGGGTATATGGATCACAGGATGAGTAATACCGAGGTTGGCACTATGGGTGAAACACTTGCAGTCCGCTATCTCAAATCAAAGGGATTCTCCATTCTCGCGAAAAACTTTAATATCCCTGGTGTTGGCGAGATCGACATTATCGCTCACTGTGACGGCACTTTTCATTTTGTCGAGGTGAAATCCTCATATTCCTTCTCGCTAAACAGTGAATATCACTCTTCTCGTAACTTTGATGATGCGAAAAAGCAACGTATTGCACGAGTTATGCGGAAATACTGTGATTTGTATAAGATCGATAGCCCTCGAACTGTAAGCCTCTGCGTTATTTCCTTTTCACGTGAAACATATGATGCTCGCGTATTTTTTGACCCTTTTGTACTGGTTGACACTATTTGATTTCACGTGAAACGTTGGGACTTGGTTTCATACGAGTGTAATAATATATATTAATTTGGTATTCGAGCTCTGTATTTTCAGCCGGATTATTGCGCCTGCACGTTTCCCTACTGAAATAGACATTGCTCACCAGGAATCGCTGCAAAATCTGTATGTGGGTCATTACGTAACATGCCATACCCCTTCCGCTGTGTACTTGAGTATTCTGCATATAATCCAGTTTTCACGTGAAACAAATTGGATATGTGATATCCATAAACAGCCAGACGTTCATGTTCCAGCAATGTGTTACGTAGGAACATTATGGTTTCATGTGGAACATGTGATTCTTGGTATTTTGTATTTGATCACTAAGAATGTGTAATAATTACAATTCATGAATACCTATTCAGAAGCATATTGTAGCAAATGACCGTTGCGAAGTGTTCAGTACTGTTTCACGTGGAACAGGACATGTCGATCAATGCAATAGCTAAGCTGACCGTGATCATTGGTCTATGTAGTGCTATGGCTGCTCAGGTATGCATGGATTCTTATATGGCAATTGATATTCTGAATATTTTCTGGAGAACTGCGTGGTTGCAGAAAGTGATATTGCTGCAAGTTGGTCATTATGTTTCGCGTGAAACAGAAAATAGGCAATATTCATATGCATTGTTGAGTTACTACGTAACCATTGTAAACATAATTATTATTGTCTGAAAATATTCTTTGTACTATATTTTTCATTATCATTTTATAATAGGCGTAAGCAATAAAGTCTTATGTCCTTTATTTCCACTGCTGAAATTTTTGTGGTATAATGTAAGTGTCTTATAGGGAACTTGTTCCAATTATGTCACATCATCCATTACTCATTGTCAAGGCACGTCATGTAGTTCGCCATTCGCATCTTAGTGATGAGGATAAGCAGCTCATGTTTGAGCGCATTCCATATCTTGATCTTGGAATGCTCGCTCTTTTCATTGAGTCTGCTGAAGAGAATCCATTTGCACTTGATGCAATTGTGAGTAGTATGAAAAAGAAGCTTGATGCTCGAGGTAATCTCCACCGTTTACATGAGATCCTCGAGAATGAAGAAAAGGAAATCGCTGACGAGGAAGGAGATGAGACACTTCCGGGTGTTGAATTGAATAATAGCGCAGCAATCTAGCGAATATCTATATGAAAGAGCATTTAAACAATCCAGAAGAGGAAATGTTTGCAGCATATGGTGAAGACCTTGGCGAGGCTCCACAAGGGGAGTCTGTTGAGGCTGAGCAGCAGTCTGCGGGAGAGGTCCTTGAGGATTCTCCTATTTCTGACGCTGATCGATATGCAGAGCAGGTGCTCGCGGGCCATTCTCCCGAAGAGAGGGCTGCTGTGGAGAGTATAGTTTCCTCTATTGAGAACGTGTACGCAAAGGTAAGTTCTGATGACGTCTTGACCCGAGAAAAAGCTACGGAGGCTTTGCTGGGAACTGCGTTTGCAGCTGCACCAACCACAGCCATGGGGCATGAGCAGGAACCATTGTGGAAGAAGGTTCTTACAGGGGCTTCACGGGGTGCCCACGGTGCAGTGAAGGCTCTGGCACTTACTGCAACTCTTGCAGCTCCTGCTGCAGCACAGGATTACAAGCATCCTAGCCCTGAGATTACTAAAAAAGTTGATTATATATTTGGATCGAGCATTATGGAGCGATTTGGTGATAGGCGTGGTCACTATAAGAAAGCCTATACAAATCTTGAGGTGCGAAAGAAATTTCTCATCCAGCAGCTTCATGATTTAACTGATGCTCGTCCAAGAAATACTGCAGAGGAGACTCATATTTTGCGTGTTGAGGCTGATCGTGATGCGAAGCTCGCAGCCCTCCGTGTCGAGCGTACGCTTGAAACTATGTCATTTGAGAGTCTGCATTCAAATAATCCTGTAGATAAGGCACAGTATGAGGCGAATATTGCCTCGATTGCTGCAAGAGAGGCTAGGGCAATAGAGGAGTGTGAGGCACAGCTGCTTGCAGAGCATCGTAAGGCGGTTCCAGTAAAGGAGGTTGAAGACTTGCGAAGAGAAATCATTCGAATTGAGAAGAGTGAGGATGAGATTGTCCAAAGATTCCTCGCGACCCGAAATAACTCGTATAGTTACGGCTCAAGCTGGGGGTTTGGTGGTGGAAGAAACTGGACGCAGTGGGATGGGTATAAATAAAAGAGCACAAGTGCTCTTTTATTTTTTTTCGACTTCGTCAACATACTCGAGGAAGAGTCTTTCGTCGAACCCTCCACGTTTTTCGCGTTTACTAATTTTCTTTGCAGAAAGCTCCTCTTTGTCGATCTGGTGGGCAAGGATGATTGCGTCGACAAGCTCAAGTAAGTCTGAGAGTTCGCCGATGATATCTTCTTTGCTTTTTGCCTCAAGGAGTTCCATTGCCTCCTCAATAACTTTTTGTTTAAGCGCGAGTGCAAATTGTTCATCATTCAGAATCGAGATCTTTGGTGTAGCATTGTCTGCCGTAATGATTTCGGGAATTCGATCTCGGATAAGTTTGTTGTAGGTGATGCGGGGCATGAGTATAGTGTAGCATATGGAGAAGGAGAAGAGGAGAAGAGGGGAGCAAGCGTTGCTTGCGAAGAATACGAGAAGCGCACCCTTTGGGTGCGGCCGGGGAATCGAACAAACTTTTCTCGCGCACTCCAGAGGAGCCTCGCGCGGAAAAGTTAAGACCGGGCAATCGAACAATCACTTGTTCGCGCACCCCGGAGGGGCCCCGCACGACAAGTGATTTCGAGAACCCACGGTTCTCGACGCTCGAGGACTCGCTGCTCTCCTACGCAAGAGAGGTACCCTCTCTTGGCATCTCTCCGTTCGAATCCCGGCGCCCCTAATAAAAAAGAAAAACTCCCTGAGGAGTTTTTCTTTTTTATTGTCGGGGCGCCGGGATTCGAACCCGGAGTCATCCGCTCCCAAAGCGGACATGTTAGCCGTTACACCACGCCCCGATATTTCTCTTTTATACACTTCGGTCATGACAGTCATCCGCTCGCATAAACTGATATGCGGCCATTATGCCACGCCCCGATGTCTTTGTGGGCTCAAGCTCACGTTGTTGCATATTATCATAGTTTCTAAAAAACGCTAGTCCTATTTATTGCACAATAAATTCCTCAGCATGCTTGTGTGCTTTTCAAAATGCAGTACCATTATTAGTATGAAATTGAATTTTCGCATGAGTGTATGGAGCCTCTTGTTGCTCGCTGCGTTCTTCCTCGCTGCACACCCTGAGCTCTTAGAATTCAAGTTCACTCCACGTAGATATAATGTACTTCATGCTGTTGTTCGTGAAGGAGTTGCGAATGATCAATCATGGGCAATTACTCGAATTGCATTCTCTCCTGAAAAGATTCCGTTTGTAAAAATCCAAAACAGAAATCGTTCATTGCGCGCTTTCTTCTATAATGATGCGCTTTACGTTGAGCAGCACGAGCCGAGAGAAGTGTTTTTGATTTCGGGAAATTTCTGGACTGAACCAGATATAAAAAATATTCATTTTACAGATACGATGACACTTTTTGTTCGTGGTGTTACTGCGCAGTATGGAGTCCAAGTTCCGATTGTGCTGCGCATTCATCTTGATACTGGTGTTATCGAAATGATTCAGTCATAGCACTATGTCCAAATTTGCTACACAAGAATTACGAAAAAAATATGCGGGGCAGACGCTTCTGAAACTCAAGAAGCTTTTTCCGAATGCGCGCATGTTTTTGAATTACGAAACACCATTTGAGTTACTTGTTGCGGTGATGCTTTCTGCGCAGTGTACAGATAAAAAAGTGAATGAAGTTACACCAGCTCTATTTGAAAAATACAAAACAGTTGATGACTATGCGAGAGCATCCATTAAGGATCTCGAGCGACTTGTATACCAAACAGGGTTTTATCATGCCAAGGCAAAGCATATCAAAGAGGCGGCCAAGGTCGTGCGTGATGAGTTCAAGGGACAGCTCCCTCGCACAATGAAAGACATGTTGCGGATTCCTGGAGTGGGGAGAAAGACTGCGAACGTGGTGCTTGGAAATATATATGGAGTAAGCGAGGGGATTGCTGTTGATACGCATGTGCGTCGACTGTCGTATGTACTCGGTTTTTCAAAGGAAAAAGCAATTCCTGCAATCGAGCGGGATCTTATGAGGCTCTTTCCTCGAAAGGAGTGGTTTCGCCTTACCTATTATCTTATAGAGTATGGGAGACTGTATTGTCCCGCAAAAAAGCATGACCATAGTATGTGCCCACTTGGCCATATCGATGGATAAGCATTGCTTGAACTCCACCTTGCAGTTAATTTGCATTTGCAAATAAGTATCGTTAAACAGTTTCGCTCCTGTGCCGCTTGTGTAACATGTTAATTTAACTATCGAATTGCTACATATTGTGCCGTGTAACACATGTAATTACGTAGCAGAGAGTGAAAAGTGCACTTTTGTGTGCTGTGAAACACCTTTCTGAGGTTAGGGTGCATTTGAGCCATGTTTCACATTACGCAGAAGAATTTCCCTTACACGCATAATAAAAACGCGACATAGTCGCGTTTTGTTCACTTAGCATATTCAGGTGACATGGTCGATGGACGAGGGGTAATCATGTCGCCCTTACGGTCTAGGATTGATTTGAAGATTTCAGTAATAGTGAAACCAAGATGTACGACAAGCACAATGATGAGCTGAGATTCTGGGTGTGTGTAGATGTAATTCAGCTGTGCGCAGTGCGGGCAGCGCAAGGAGCAGGTTTGGGGTTCGGAGGGGTGCCATCGCCCTCTTGTCGAAGTTGGAAGGGGGCCACTGTAGAAGTGGTCTTGGACGAAGTCTGCAGAGCCCAGTGTGAAACATTGGGAGCACTGCACGCAGTGCACGGTGCACTCCTTTGCGATAGCAAGTTTTTGGGAATGAAGATTCGACCTCATCTCCTGAGGCGTGTCACCTGATGCGGTGGTAATCCTTAGAATGCGATTGAGTGTATCGGTCACGAGAGACTCCAAAAAGGTTCCGCAGTAAAACTAGCACAGTAGGAGGCTCAGTCAAGGATGTAAGTGAGACAATCTGCTCCATTGCAAAATTCGAAATTTTTGCTAGTATGACACTACATTCATGAAGTGAGTGCAGAGGTAAAACTAAGAACCTAAGGTTCTGTATCAAATAATATGCGGGTGTAGTTTACCCCAGAAAGGAAGTGCGTAGCAATTCCTTGAGTTGCTGTGAATCGCGGAGGCGATTCCTTAGGGGGCAAGAACGCCTGGTTCGCGGAGCGACGTTCTTAATCGTAAAACTTCTTGTGGTTTGAGAATCAAAGGTTCTGTATCAAATAATATGCGGGTGTAGTTTAGTGGTAAAACTCCTGCCTTCCAAGCAGGTGTCGGGGGTTCGATTCCCCCTGCCCGCACAACAAACAAAAAAGAAGCGAAAGCTTCTTTTTTGTTTTTGTTGTGACGGGCAGGGGGAATCGAAAGACGGAGCCGGGCACCGTCACCCGGCGCAGATTTTATCCGAGCTTCGCTCGTGATAAATCCAGCCGCGTGCACGGTCGGCGAGTCGGGGTCGCGAGCACTTAGTCGCAGCGAGCTTTGCGAAGCGAGACTTAGTGACTTGAGACCGATTCCCCAAATCCGATTTCGTGTGCGAAGTACTCCATGAAACTCAAGCACGCAGTGTTTTAGTTTCCCTATGCATCGCAACGGGAAACATAAAGTGTTTTTAGTTTCCTCCTGCATTACATCGAAAGCACGCAGTGTTTAGTTTCATCTGCATCGTGTAGAATTTCTATTTCCTTCCTCAACTCTATTTCCCGTGCAATAATAAATACATGTCCACCCAACGCTCTACCGCTGACTACCTCCTCCAGCTTCTCGGCTCCGACCATTTTGCAATCCGTGCTATGTTCGGCGAGTACGCATTGTATTGCGATAGTAAAGTCGTCGCACTCATCTGTGATGATCTTCTCTTTGTAAAGATTCTACCAGCAAGTATTAGACTTGAATCTCTTTGCGAAAAAGGGGAGCCATACCCTGGCGCGCGATTACACTATCTTGTAGAAGAGTCACAATGGAAATCCATAGATGACCTACGAGATATTCTGATCGATGTTGCCGCCACACTTCCTGCTAAGAAGCCGAAGACGAAAAAGGAATAAGCGAAGAAGACAAAAACAGCGTAACGCTGTTTTTCATTTTATATTTCGAATACTCAAAACAAAAAACACCCGAAGGTGTTTTCTGCTGTATGTTTTCTAACCTGCAGTTAATCGCATACTAATGTCCTTGTGCGCCTTCTTTGTGTGGAAGGAACGGAGCTTCTTTGCGCGTAAGCACGTCGCACAAAACAAAAAACACCCGAAGGTGTTTTCTGCTGTATGTTTTCTAACCTGCAGTTAATTACTTAACTGCGTCCTTGAGTGCCTTCGCTGCGCGGAACTTCGGAACCTTCATTGCAGCGACCTTGATGGTCTCACCGGTACGTGGATTACGTGCGGTGCGTGCTGCGCGAGTGTTCACTGAAAAGATGCCGAGGCCTGCGATCGAAACTTCACCCTCCTTCTTAAGGCCGTTGGTGATGGTCTCGATTACAGTCTCAACAGCCTGCTCAGCAGAAACCTTGGTGCCACCAAGTTTCTCGTGGACTGCTTCGACGATTGACTGCTTGTTCATATTTTTGGGAGCAGTATGCTACTAATTGGTGCGATGGCGCACCGTATGCAACACTACTCATCACGAATAATGCTGCATACGATGTACCACCACTCCAGCGGAGGCGACCCTCCTAACTTCATTGTACCAACTAGATTAATCCGCGCAACAGAGCCATATAATTGGAATACAAAAATTGTGGAAAACAATGGCTTAACCACAATGACTATATAAAAAATACGGCTTAGTATAGCCGTATTTTTTATATAGTAGAGAGGTACTTGACTAGTGTGCAAATTCAACGCATCGTGTTTCCCTGATAATGCACACTTTTATCTCCCCAGGATATTTCAATTCCTGTTCAATATCATGTGCAATCTCACGCGCGAGCTGTAATGCGTGATAATCATCAATACTATCTGGTCGCACGAAGACGCGAACCTCACGACCGGCAGAAAGTGCATATGCTTTCTCGACGCCTTCCTTGCTTGTTGCAATACGCTCAAGGTCTTCCAGCTTCTTGATATACTGCTCAACTGACTCACGACGGGCACCAGGGCGTCCACCGGAGATGGTATCTGCAGTTTGTACGATAATAGACTCAAGTGTTTCGTAGGGGTACTCCTCGTGGTGTGCCTGCATTGCGAGGATAATACGCTCATCGACATTGAATTTCTTCAAGATACGGCGACCAATCTCAACGTGCGTTCCTTGCACTTCGTGATCGACAGCCTTACCTATATCGTGAAGGAGGGCACCAGCTTTTGCAATCGATACATCGGCACCAAGCTCAACTGCAAGATAGCCTGCAATATGTGCCATTTCAACAGAATGTTGGAGGACGTTCTGTCCATAGCTTGTACGGAAATAGAGACGACCAATAATGGAAATGAGGCGAGGGTCGATATTGAGCAGTCCACACTCTGCGGCTGCCTGCTCACCTTTAACCTTCATGATGTGGTTAAGGTCCGCCTTTGCTTTCTCCACAAGTTCCTCGATTTTTGCGGGCTGAATGCGACCATCGAGAATAAGGTTCTCGAGCGCAATGCGAGCAATCTGACGACGAACCGGGTCAAATGCAGAGATTGTGATGATTCCAGGAGCTTCATCGACAAGGAGCTCAACTCCCGCAATGCGCTCAAAAGTACGAATATTGCGGCCTTCTTTGCCGATGATCTTACCCTTGATGTCTTCACTTGGAATGGTGACGTGGGTAGTCATTACTTCTCCTGCGTTTGAAGATGCAATACGTTGAATTGATGTAGCAAGGATGTCTTTCGCTCGACGCTCTAAGCGCTCAAATGAATCTCTCTCAAGTTTTATAGTACGTGCTTGCAAGTCGTCCGTGGCCTGCTTCTCTACTTTCGCAATGAGTTGATTGCGAGCATCTTCAACAGAGAGTCCACTGACACGCTCAAGTGCATTCTCGACTTCCTCACGCTGCGCAATGAGATGTTCTTTGATCGTGCGCAATTCAGCAGCTTGATTCTCAATCTTCTTGCGGTCATCCTCAAGTTTTTGTTCTCGATTTGCAAAAGCTGTTTCCTTTTGATAGAGATGTTCCTCGCTCTTTTGGAGCTTTTCAGTATGCATGCGCTCGGTATCACGCAGGCTTTCTGCATGCTTTTCAGCTTGCGCGGTGGCTTCTGCTATGATCTTGCGTGATTCTTTTTGGGCTTCGAGGCGGATTTTTTCTGCGTCGAGGCTTGCCGTGCTGTTCCTGCGAATAGCGAGAACGAAGTGGAGAAGGTATCCTGCGATAAGTCCCAAAAATCCACTTGCGGCGGTGGTTGCAATGATGTTTCTGAGTTGATCCATGGTCTAAAGCGACCTGTGGTTGGGGCTGAGCACGATAATAAAGGTTTCAGCCTTTACGCTGTCGACAAAATAGCGCTGCAAAAGTTTTTTGCAAAGAAAAGTTCAAAAATACGTTTTTTAGGTTTGCATCTGTCTTCTGCCACATAGGTCGGTCACTGCTGTACAGTGGTATAGTAATTGTAGCACCGGCCTAAATAAATGGCAAAAAACAGGGGATTGCGGGAGCCTTTTCGTGTGCTAGGATGACCACAGAAACAGAAAAAGGAGCTCTTTTATGGGGAATGTCGACTTAATCGCCATTGATGGTGGACCTTGTGGGGGAAAGACCACAGGAATCGTGCATCTTTCCGATGCACTTATTACTGCAGGCATGCTCCCGCTTGTGGTGCCTGAGGCTGCGACCCTGCTTATTCGTGGGGGAGCTCCTCCTTGGCAGCTTGCGCGCAGGAGTTTTCAGGAAAGCGTGAACAGAATGCAGTTTGCTCACGAAGAAGTGTGGCGGAATGCCGCCGCTGAGCTCTCCGAGAAATTCCAGAAGCGCGCAGTGGTGCTCTGTGATCGCGGGCTTCCAAGCTCAATTGCGTATATCGACGGAGATCACCCCGTTGCAGAGTTCGAAGAGATTGTGAAGCCTTTTGGTTTTCCTTCTGCGGAATCGGTTTTCGCAAGGTATACCGGCGTGCTTCATTTCGTTACGGCCGCAGATGGTGCCGAGGAATACTACACTCTGGAGAACAATGCAGCACGTACGGAGACTCCTGAAGAGGCCCGTGCGCTTGATCTCCGTACGAAGTCTGCGTGGCTCGCACATCCACACCTCTGTGAGATTGCGAATCGCATGCCTGACGGTACCGCAGTCGGTTTCGATGAGAAGATGCGACGAGCGACTGCTTCACTCTTTCACATGCTCGGCATCCCTGTGCCTGTGGAAATTGAGGACAAGTTCCTGCTTCGCTCATTCGTGCCTGAGCTCTTGCCGGTTCCTTATGAGAAGGTGTACATTACGCAGACCTACCTCACCTCCGACAACAAGGCGGTGACTGAGCGTGTGCGCAAACGCGTTTGGCGTGATGGTGTGTCCTATATTCACACAGCCAAAGAACCCGCTCGAGGAGGTGGACGAATTGAACGCGAGCGATTTATCTCTCATCACGAATACTGCACGCTGCTTGGTCGCCGTGACTCTCGGCGTCGTACGCTTGAAAAGATCAGGCATTGTTTCTTGTGGTCTGCGCAATACTTCGAAGTTGATGTATTCACAAATCTTCCCCGTCCGCTTATTCTTTGCGAAAGGGAAAAGACGACGATTAGTGAAACGACTGTTCTCCCGCCTTTCCTCGACGTCGTCCGAGACGTGACGAATGAGCGTGAGTACTCAAATAGTTCGATCGCCTTGGTAATTTGAAGATACCGCCCTACGGGGCGGTTTTTTGTATTATTAATTTTGAGCATGTAAAAAGAACGCCGCATCGGAATGCGGACCAGGCATTCTTGCCAGTAGCAGTGTGGCCTCCGCAACGCACATCAACTCAATAAAAAAGCTACTCAAGAGAGTAGCTTTTTTATTTTTCTGGTAGCGCGACGACCGCGATTAGCGGATTTTCTGTTTTACTACCTCGTCTACAAGTCCGTACTTTTTAGCTTCGTCCGCGAGCATGTAATAATCGCGATCGGAATCCTTTTCAAGTTGCTCTTGTGTCTTGCCAGTATTCTTTGCGAGGATCTTGTTGAGGTTGTCCTTTGTGCGGAGAATGTGGCGTGCAGTGATTGCGATATCTGATGCCTGTCCTTCTGCTCCACCCATGACCTGATGGATCATGACTTCAGCATTTGGAAGACAGTAACGCTTGCCCTTTGTTCCTGAAGAAAGGAGGACTGCGGCTGCAGATGCTGCGATACCGATACAGATCGTCGCAACATCAGGCTTGATGTGGTTCATCGTATCGTAGATTGCCATTGCAGCAGTCACTGATCCACCTGGGGAGTTGATATAGAGCTTGATTTCCTTCTTCGGATCTTCTGCTTCCAAGAAGAGTAATTGTGCAACGATGAGGTTCGCCATCATATCGTCGATGGGTCCCTGCAAGAAAACGATGCGCTCCTTCAAAAGGCGTGAATAAATATCAAAGGCGCGCTCGCCCATGTTTGTCTTTTCGATAACGGTTGGTACTAGGTATGACATATACGCAATTATTACTTTTCAGGACGTAATGTCAAGTAATTACATAAAATATCGAGTCATATCCGTTGGCGCAGCATTTTGACGTTATGCATCGAACATGATAGTACTAAGTCAGTTTCTTTATTCTTTTACAGGAGGCCCCTGTGGCTAGACCAAGCAAGAAGGAAGGTGTCATTTCGCAATTCGGTGCCCCCGATGATTTCAAAGACCTCGGACCGGGTGCTTTCTCGGAGAAGAAATTCACCGAAATTCAGAATCTTCGAAGGACGGTGCGTATTCCGGCTGATTATGTCTCAGCTACTCAGATTTCTCGCCATCCAGCGAAGGGTGCGATCGGTACGGACAATTACATCGACCCCCTTGTGCTCAAGGCTGCCGCCGTGGTGCCAACCGACGAATTGGTGCCGGGCGCGAAGTATGATGTGCGCTTCTACGCAATCGGCGGAAAACTCTCTTCGACTGAAGGACTCAGATTCCTTCGCGAGCAACGCTCACTCCAAATCGGAGTGCCCGGGCTTTCAATCATTTACGACTTACTCAAGGGGAATCTGCCTTGTGATCGTTGGGTGGTCGCACTCGACGACCGTGGACACCTCTTCAAGGATGAGTTCGGGAGCTATCGTGTCCCTATGATCAAGCAACCCATTGCTGCATCCTCCGCGTTTTTGCTCGGACATTTCGCAAATCCTTGGCAAAACAGACAGGTGCTCATTTCGGTTGTGCGCATTGGATGATTTCAAAACCACCCCAAGGGGTGGTTTTTACAAACATTCAAACCACTTAAGTGGTTTGAATGTTTTTTGACGCGTATGTTTCGCAGATTTTATTCACGAGTCCTGGGCCAGAGAATATCATTCCCGAAATTAGTTGCACGAGATCTGCACCTGCAGCAAACTTTTCCATTGCATCTCCTGGACTCAGAATTCCACCTACTCCGAAAATAGTGAACCGCTTCCCATAAGTTTCGCGTGTAAGGCGAATGAGTGTAGTGCTACGCTCCCTGCATGGTTTCCCAGAAAGTCCACCACGGTATGCGGTAGGGCAGTCTTCTTTGAAATCAACCTCACCATACTCCTTGTTGAGATTCCCTATAACAACTCCGTGGACATTGAACTTATCTGCAACTTTTAAGAGTGCATTGAATTGCTCCCACTCAAGATTGATCGGCATCTTTAAGTATATGGGTTTTTGGGAGGGGGTGCTCATGATGACCGTGAGCAATTGCGTGAGGAGTTGGGGTTCCGTAAAAGTCTCGCCGCCAAAAGCATTCGGACAAGAAATATTGATCGTATAGTAATCTCCAATATTCGCTGCATTGAGTTTTCGGAATGATGCTGCAAAGTCTTCGATACTTGCCTCGGTCGACTTGTTGGCATCACTATTGTTCGTGCGCGCGATGGAGATACCGAGTACGAAGTTTTTTTCTCTATTGGTGTGAGAAAGTTTTTCAATGAGTGCGTCGACACCTTTATTGCGTAGCCCTTTGAATACCACAATGCTTTGGTTTCTTGGCATGCGTATCATTCGCGGCTTCGGATTGCCTTCACAATAATGTGCAGTAATTGAACCTATTTCTTCTCCCCCGAAAGAAAGAGAGGGGAGAATGCGCGTGAGACTGCCGTTGGTATCGAAACCAGCAGAGAGTAATACTGGTGTACGATAATGAATTCCATCAATAGTCTTGCTGATGTCGGGGCCTCTATAGCCGTAGATTCTCGCAAAAAGTTTGCGCGTGAAATAGAACCTCCCTGAAAATTCTCCGATCCACATAAAGATTGCATGAGCAGTATCGGGATTCATTGCGAATAGAAGCGGCTTCAAGAGGTGGCGGTAAAGTGTGTCCATAGCGTTCGTGTATTATAGACGATAAATGAAATTTTCCAAATAACAAAACCCGCCGAAGCGGGTTGTTGTTATTATTTCTGATTCTCGAGGAAGGTAAAGACCTTTTCGTTCTCAAGGATCATACGGACGAAGCCCTCAATGCGCTCTTTTTGTGCGTTAGGATAACGCGCAGAAAGTGCAGCGACTTCACGTTCCATATCCTCTGCGGATGGCTCGAGCTTTTCCTCCTCGGCGATCTTTGCGGCAATGATCTGTGTCTTTGCACGAGCAATTGCATCATCACGCCATTCCTTGTGCATGTCCTCGCGTGTCTTTCCGACCTGTGCAAGATACTTTGGAAGTTCCATGCCCATGCGTGCAATGTCTGCACTGAACTCCTCTTCCATACGTGCGAGTTCCTGCTCGATGAGGATCTCCGGAAGCTCCATAGTCGTTTCCTTTACGAGCTCCTGCATGATCGCTACGCGTACTTTGTCACGTGCCTGTCGAGTCTTCTCAGCAAGAATATTCTCTTTGAGCTTCTCCTCGAACTCCGCGACATTCTCGAATGCGCCAAGTGTCTTGACCCACTCATCATTCAGTTCTGGGAGTGGAAGTGTTTCGTCGTACTCCTTACCTTCTTTTTGTGCATCGCTCTTGGCACGGAGGCGCTTTAGCTCATCAATGGTCTTTTGGACCTCATCTGTGGTAACAGTAACTTCTTCTTTTGTTGTAGCAATCTTCTTCGCTATTGCTTTGTACTCAGGGAGCACAAACTTTGGGAAGATAGCGGTTGTAATTGTGAAACCAAGTGGAGAACCGATTGCAAGTTTCGTAACTTTAACATCAGGGCGACCAATCACATCAAGCTTGTTGCTGATGACGATGGTTGGATACGCGCGGCCAATCGCTACTTCTGCCATCTCCTCAAGGATTGCTCCTTCTCCGATACGTGCAAGCAAGATCGATTCTGGAACCATGCCTTTTCGGAATCCAGGGAGATCCGCATGTTCTTGGAGGTGCTTGATAGCCTGTGGTCGTGCTGCAGCAAATTCATCTGCAGTG
The DNA here is from genome assembly GCA_035583355.1 of Candidatus Paceibacterota bacterium. Lineage (NCBI taxonomy): Bacteria > Bacillati > Minisyncoccota > Minisyncoccota bacterium. Next base: position 153,198 of record DATEZQ010000003.1, read on the forward strand.
ATTTCAGCAGTAATTTCGATGCGAGATCCCTCGAGATCCTTCATCGTTATATTGTAGTTCTTTTCCATAAGTACGCCGATGTTAACATGAAATTGATATTTTGGAAATGCCATGATGACCCTTGTTGTTCCTGCAATTATATATTTGGTTATAACGAAAAATCAGCACCCCTGGCGCTGATTTTCGTGTATGTTTAAGAACGGTGAGCCTCAATATTTAGATGTCCTTGAGATCATCAAGTGTCTTGAGGTTTGCATCCATGCTACTGAGGCTTTCCTCGACCGCAGGAAGATCCGCGGTGTTTGCGAGCGGTACTTCTACCATAGCTGGCTCAGTGCTTGTTGATTCAGTTGCCTGAGGAGGAAGTGTTGTGGCAGGCGTACTCTTGCTGGTATCACTAATATACCAAATTACTCCTGCTGCAATAATGATGAGTGCAATGACTCCGAAAAGCATTGGCTTGTTCTTGAATGATGCGCTGACTGCTGCTTCGCCCTTAAATGGGTTTTCTCCATGTGGTGTTTGTTCCATGATAGTGCTTTAAAGTACGAGTAATTTATGGCTTTGGTGTTGCAGCAGGTTGAGGGGTAGGTGTTGCAGGGCGTGATACCTTCACTGCCTTGAGTTTCTGGATTGCGTCAACAATGATCGTGCGACATGCACGCATATCATTTGTGGTCTTCGTGACTCCATCGCGTATTGCCTGTGTATTTGTCTTGTCAGTAAGACTGCGTGTCTTTAGAATATCCTGAAGATTTGCAATGTCCTGCTTCACTTCATCGAGCTTTGCTTTCGCTGAAGCAATGTCGACATCAGCCTTTGTGACATCTCCGCCCTTGTCTTTGAATTTAACTGACTGCTCCGCAACCTTATTGATCGCAACAGAGAGAAGCTCTTGATGGCGAGTAAGTGCGTTGATGACATTGCTGACGCGATCTTTGATAATCTTCTCGGGAAGAGCTTTAGTGACTGCAGGTGTAGCTACTGCGGGACGTGGCTTTACTGGAGCCGTGCCCGCGGTCTGAGCACCCGCGAATACTGGGACACTTATAGCGATAAGTGTCAGTGCTGTGGTGATGTGCTTGTTCATAATCAATATGTTCTAAGTAATGTCCATATTATACATCATCTTTGGGTAACATTTTAGTATTTGTGGACAATAGGGGGACATGATTGATTCTTTACTGGTGCTCGATTGAGCTCACTTGCATTTTATCTCTTACTTGCTATAGTGATATGGTAAGCGAGCTACTGTAAAGTATCTCGCAGCTTCTTTTCTAGGGCCTCTCTTGGCTCAGAAAAAAGCGTTAGCAATACAATTGAATAACAATTAAATATATGTTGGACATAAAGACAATGAAGCTCGCAATCGAGCAGCTTGAGGAGGAGAAGGGTTTGCCAAAAGGTAAGCTCATTGATGCTATTGAAGCATCGCTTGCCGCAGCCTACAAAAAGGATTTTGGTAAGAAGGGACAGATCGTTCGTGCTGTCCTTGATGAGGATTCAGGTGCGGTGGAATATTCTCAGGTGAAGATCGTTGTCGATGATACTATGGTACGTCAGGTGGAAGAGGGTGAGGAACTCGGGGATGAGATTTCGCTTCCTGTCATTCCTTCAGCTGGTGCCATTGTTGTTCCACAGGGTGAGGAGGATGAGAACGGGGAGCCTATTGACCTTCGTGTTCGTTTCAATCCTGAGCACCATATTATGATTGAAGATGCACGCCTCTTTAAGCGCGGGGCTGCACTTGGCGAGGAGATTATTTTCCCACTTGAAATGAAGGATGATTTCGGACGCATCGCAGCGCAGACTGCAAAGCAGGTCATCATTCAGAAGATTCGTGAGGCAGAGCGTGGCGCCATTCTCGAGGAGTTCTCTTCACGAGGTGACGAAGTCATCACAGGAACGATTCAGCGTATTGAGCGTGGTAATATTTTCGTCGACCTTGGTCGTGCGACTGCTATTCTTGCTCATGATGATCAGATTCCTGGAGAGCGTGTCCGTATTGGGGACCGTATCCGTGCGTATCTCTATTCTGTGGAGGAGACTCCACGAGGTGTGTCGTTGCGTCTCTCTCGCGCACACCCATCTTTTGTAAAAGCATTGTTTGCACTCGAAGCACCAGAAATCGCAAATGGCGTAGTGGAGATCAAGAGCATCGCTCGTGAGCCAGGATCACGTACGAAGATCGCCGTGACCACCACAGACGAACATATTGATCCTATCGGTACCTGCGTCGGACAGCGTGGAACGCGCGTTTCGACCATCATTAATGAACTTGGTGGTGAGAAGATCGATATCATCCAGTGGTCGCCAAATGCAGAGGATTTCATCGCGGAATCTCTTTCACCAGCTCGTGTTGGTGAAGTTGTCATCGACGAAGATGCAAAGCATGCACGCGTGCAGGTAGCAGCCGATCAGCTCTCACTTGCTATCGGTAAGAGCGGACAGAATGTTCGTCTTGCCGCCCGTCTTACGGGATATCGTATCGATATCAATTCACGTGAGGCAGAAGCAGTCCTCGCAGAGGAGAGCGCTCCGATGCATGCGGAAACCGCAGTAAATCCCGAGGAAGAGGTTGCAGAGTTCATTGCCTCTGATGACAATGCACAAGCAGTCGATCCTGAAGTATCTGCTGTAGAGGAGCGTGTTGATGACCGTTCTGTTGCAGAAGAGAACGTCAACGACGAAGCGTAATTACAAAAGAATGAGAAAGACGAGAGGAGTAAGGAGAAATGCAAGAGCATGTTCTGCTTACTCTTTCTCATCTCCGGAAAAATAATAAACTAAAACTATGCCTTTAAATCTATGGCATGATGTGCCTCGCGGAACAACGCAGGCACTGAATGCAATCATTGAGATCCCTATGGGCTCACGCGTGAAGTATGAGCTCGATAAGAAGACGGGAATAATCAAATATGACCGTGTGCTCTATTCACCTATGCACTATCCTGCTAACTATGGTTTTGTGCCACAGACCTTGTGGGATGATGGTGATCCGCTTGATGTACTCGTGCTGGGAGCCGAAGAGCTTGTGCCTGGCTGTCTTATAGAAGTGCGTCCAATTGGCGTACTCGACATGGTTGATGGCGGTGACGGCGATGCGAAAATCTTGGCGGTGCCTTGCAATGATCCACGCTGGAATAATACGAACGATATCTCGAATGTCGAAGCACATATCCTTGAGGAAATCAAACACTTCTTCAAAGTGTATAAGACACTCCAGAACAAGGAAGTTTTTGTTGGCGAGTGGCGTGACCGCGTCGAGGCTGACAAGGATATTGAAAAGTCTTTCGTTTTGTATGACGAAATGATGCATAAGTAGGACCGTATAACAACTCTCTTCTTGAGGGTTGTTATTTTTTATTACGAATGTTGTGCTGTGCTATAATATGTTTACTATGCTCGCCGAGGAGATCAAATTGAAGAAATTTATTATCGATTCCGGTGTCATTTCACGCGCGGATATTCTTGCTGCAGAAAAGGAAGCAGAAAATAGCAGCAGCACGCTCGCGGAAACACTTGTAAAGCAAGGGAAGGTTACGGCAGATGACATGCGTCGCATGCAGGCTTATGTGCTTGGTATTCCTTATGTCGACCTTCGTGGACAAAAGATCGAAGCTGAGGTGCTCGCATTGGTTCCAGAACCAATAGCGCGTAGACACAATATCGTTGCATTTCGACGCTCCGAACAGGGTCTCGAGGTTGCAATGCTCGACATCAATGACCTTGAAGCGATAGACTTTGTGCGCAAGAAGGTGGGTATTCGCATACTTACGAGACTCACGGACCGGGAGTCGATGAAATCAGTGCTTCTGCAGTATCAAAAGTCTCTTAAGGCGGAGTTTGGGGATATCATCCAACAGGAAGCAAAGGCGATGAAGGTGATTCGAGGTGAGTCAGGAGATGAGGCCGCGTCTGAAATGGACCTCAAGAAGCTTGCAGAAGATCTACCAGTGGTGCGTATCGTTGATACACTACTTAATCATGCAATCTTGCAGGGTGCGTCTGATATTCATATTGAGCCAATGGAGAACCAGCTCTTGGTGCGTTATCGTATTGATGGTATTTTGCATGACGCCATGGTGCTCCCAAAGGACACCGCTCCTGGCATTACCGCACGCGTTAAAGTGCTCTCGAACCTGAAGCTCGATGAGAAGCGTTTGCCGCAAGATGGACGCTTTAAGATCCAGCTTGATGCAGAAAAAGTTTCCTTCCGTGTATCGACATTGCCGACGCACTTTGGAGAGAAGACCGTCATGCGCCTCCTCCGTGAGTCATCAGGTGGATACACCCTTGAGGCCTTAGGCTTCCACGGTTATTCACTTGAGACATTGCATCAGGCAACGAAACAGCATATTGGACTTATTCTTGTCACAGGTCCTACTGGTTCTGGTAAGACAACGACACTCTATACAATGGTCGACATCTTGAATACTCCTGATGTAAACATTTCTACCGTTGAGGATCCTATTGAGTATCAGATGCCACGTATTAATCAGACACAGATTAGGCAAGATATTGGTCTCACGTTCGCCGCCGGTTTGCGCTCACTCTTGCGCCAAGATCCTGACGTGATTATGGTTGGAGAAATTCGTGATGGTGAAACTGCATCGCTTGCTATTAATGCTGCACTCACTGGACATCTCGTGCTTTCGACACTCCATACGAACTCTGCTGCAGGTGCGATTCCACGCTTCATCGATATGGGTGCTGAGCCATTCCTTATCGTTTCAACGGTGAATGTTGTTGTTGGACAGCGTCTTGTGCGCAGGCTCACTGCAGCGAAAGAGAAATATAATATGACCCCCGAGGAACTGCGCAATTTGTCTCGAGGAGTCAATATGGATCGTTTGCTTGAAGCGCTCATCGAGGAAAAGATTGTGCCAAAGGACACAACTTGGGAGACGATGCCATTCTACAAGCCAAAGCCTGGTGCTGATAGTGAAGACGGCTATAAGGGCCGTATTGGTATCCATGAGGTGCTCAAAATGTCTACGATGCTTCGCGAGCTCGCACTGAAGAATGCTCCAGCCGAGCAGATCGAGACGCAGGCACGTAAGGAAGGAATGTTTACGATGCTCGAGGATGGTATATTTAAAGCGGTGATGGGTCTGACAACCATAGAGGAAGTGTATCGTGTTGTGAATGAATAAAAAACATAGCTTTGCTATGTTTTTTATTTTCACATCACGAGACACTCCTCAAGTTCGCGGCACTGGCCTTTTTGCCGGGGGCTGCCTCACGCTTCGCCTTCGCCGTACCACTGTACGTCGTCAGGCTCCAGCGAGGCAGCCGCCGACAAAAATGCTCAGTGTTTCATAGTTTGGGAGATGCAATGCACTGCGACTTTGTCGCAGAGGAAATACAATTCATGGTATTATTAAGACAATGACGAAGTTCCAGTACAAGGCACAATTGATTGCGACAGCAGGAGAGGTTGGTGGAGTTGCTGAAGCGAAGGACAAGTTTGAGCTCGCCCATAAGCTCAAAGATGAGGGCAAGCTGCTTATTTCTGCTACTCCAGTCACTGGCTTCCATTTCAATATGGATGCAATCAATGCACACCTCACGCGTGTGGACTTGCGAGACAAGATTCTACTTGCGAATAATCTCGCGACAATGATTCAGGCAGGACTTCCTCTTTCTCGTGCGCTCGGTATCATCTTGAAGCAAACGACAAATCCAAAGTTGAAGCAGGTGCTCGCAAGTCTCGTCGATAGTATCAACAAAGGAATGACGCTTTCTGATGCACTGAATAAGTTCCCAGATATCTTCCCTGATGTGTTTATTTCTATGGTGCGTGCAGGTGAAGAGTCAGGTGGGCTTGTGGAGGCATTACAAGTAGTAGGTGGGCAGATGGAAAAGACCTATACCCTTACGAAGAAGGTGAAGGGTGCAATGATGTATCCGATGGTGGTCACGACAGTTATGATTGCGGTGGGTGTCCTCATGATGATCTATGTTGTTCCGGGCCTCGCGCAGACATTTGCCGAAGCGAACGTCGCACTCCCTACACTGACAAAAATATTCATTGTTACCGCAGACTTCTTGAAAAATGACAGTATCGTTGCTGCGATTTCTCTTGTCGTACTTATTGTTGGAGTAGTGCTTTTCAAGCGTACAAAGGTGGGAAACCGCACATTCGCATTTGTCGCACTTAAGGTGCCCGTATTCGGTATTTTAGTGAAGCAGTACAATACCGCTCTTGTGACACGTACGCTGTCATCACTTATTTCCTCGGGAGTAGATATTGTGCGTGCAATTGATATCACGCGAGATGTCTCGAGCAATGTCTTCTATCGTGAAACACTTGATGCAGCAAAAGAAGACGTTCAGAAGGGTGTACCACTCTCTCAGTCATTTGTGAAGAATGCACAGATTTACCCACTCATGGTTGGTGATATGATGGAAGTGGGCGAGGAGACAGGACAGCTCTCGCAGATGCTCAAGAAGATTGCTACGTACTATGAGCAGGAAGTCGAGCAAGCAACGAGCGATATGAGTAAACTCTTTGAGCCTATTCTTATGGTTATGATTGGTACGTTCGTTGGACTCTTTGCAATGGCAATGATTAGTCCGATGTACTCGATTATGTCGACCATTAATTAAAATAAATACACATCCGCAATGCGGATGTGTATTTATTTACCTTGTGGTTACGATGAACTGTGGTGAGGTATCCACTCCGTTCTGGAGTTTAGCCTTCTCGGTGCGGAAGTAGAAGGTATATGCAACAAGGGGAATTGCAGAAAGAACGATAAGGAGTGTTCCGACACTTGTGCTTATCTTGGTGGTACGTAATATTTCCATTACTCAAGAATATCATTTGCCCACGGTTTGCAAACTTGCGCAAATGGCTTAGATATTGGTCTTTTTTTATACAGACAATGCAGTGATTGCAAGTGCAATTACATATTAGTAATCAATCAATGTGTCTGTCCAGGAGAAGTATGGCATAAGTAAATGGTATAATACCCCTATATGAAATATATAGTGGGAAACTGGAAGATGTATCCTCGCAGCCTCGCTGAGGCAAAAGAGATCGTAGCTGAAGTAAAAGCTATTGCGCGCAAGGCCGTTATGAAGAAAGTCCAGCCAGTCATTTGTCCTCCTTCTGTATTTCTTGCGGGGCTTATGGGAAGTGGAAGTAGTTTGCAGTTTGGTGGACAGAATGCCGCCGCAATTGGGGAGGGACCATTTACCGGTGAGGTCTCTCCTGTGCAACTTGCCTCCCTTGGGGCAAAATATGTGATCTTGGGCCACTCGGAGCGAAGAGCGCTCGGTGAGTCTGATGCGGATGTGGCTGCAAAGGCCATTGCTGCCGTTAAGGCCGGACTTATGGTCATTCTCTGTGTCGGAGAAAAAGAGCGTGATCATGACGGGCATTATTTCGTAGAGGTAGCGAATCAGCTCCGCGGATCACTTGCGAATTTCCCAGAGTCAAAGTCTGTACAGCTCATGATCGCATATGAACCAATTTGGGCAATTGGAGTAAATGCAACACATCCTGCTACTCCAAGAGATCATCAAGAAATGAGTATGCTCTTGCGACGCACACTTGCGGAGCTCTTCGGCAAGCAGAAGGGATTTCATATTCCACTACTCTACGGAGGTTCAGTGGATGCAAAGAATGCTCAGAGTTTTCTTGATATTGGTGCTGATGGTCTTCTTGTTGGTCGCACGAGTCTGCGCGCAAAAGATTTTGCTTTGATTATTCATAATGCCGTCCAAAACAATGCATAAGGGATTCCCGCTCATGACTGCGCACGCTGACCTCTTCAAAGGTAAACGCGTGCTCCTACGTCTTGACCTCAACGTACCGCTCGCACTTAATACTATTCGTAGTGATTTTCGAATTCGAGCGTCTCTTCCAACGTTAAATTTCTTACGCACGCACGGTGCTCGCGTTATCATATTGAGTCATATTGGAAAAGGTGATCCCAAAGACTCCTTGCGACCTATTGCGGAGTATCTTTCGCGTATGATGCCGCTCTTGTTCCTTGATCGATTTGATACTGAAGCAAACAAGAGGGTTGTCGATGCAATGAATGATGGCGATGTGGTCATGCTTGAGAACTTACGACTCCATGCGGGCGAGAAAGATAATTCACCAGAATTTGCGGCAGAGCTTGCAGCACTTGGTGATTATTACGTCAATGATGGATTTGCGGTTTCACATCGAGCGCATGCCTCGATTGTTGGTGTTCCTGCGTTGCTGCCCTCATTCGCGGGTATGCGTTTTGCGGAAGAGGCTGCGGAGCTCTCTCGTGTGTTTGACCCACAGCATCCATTTCTCTTTATTATGGGAGGAACGAAAGTTGCAACCAAGCTTCCACTTTTGCAGAAGTTGAGTAAGCTCGCTGATCATATTTTTGTTGGAGGAGTAGTTGCAAACGATTTCTTGAAGGCTAAGGGATATAATGTCGGATGTTCAATTTGTGACACTGATATGGGAGAGGAGCTACTCGCGATAAGTCATGATCCGAAGCTCATTACGCCAATGGATGTTGTAGTGAAGGGTGGTGGTGGTAACCGTACTGCACTTGTAGATGATATTCTCGATGGAGAAATGGTAGCGGATATTGGACGGGAAACCGTTACTGCGCTTGAGCAGGTGCTTGGGGAATCGAAGCTCGTTGTCTGGAACGGCCCTCTCGGTTTCTACGAAGAAGGTTATACCGATGGTAGTCGTGAGCTCCTTGAGCGCATCCTTGGAAGTAACGCATATGCAATACTTGGAGGGGGAGATACTGTTGCGCTTGTTGAGTCAATGGGGAGTATCGAGCGATTCGGTTTTGTTTCCACCGGTGGTGGCGCAATGCTTGAATATCTTGCGAATGAAACACTTCCAGGACTTGATGCGCTCCGTGGGCTTCCTGCATAATAAAAGACGCCAAAAGGCGTTTTTTGTTATACAATACTGCTATATGACGAGCGAACAGCTGGCAAAAGAATTACAGACACTTATAAAAGGTGATGTTGTGTTTGATGATCAAACACTCGATCGCATGAGTCACGATATGAGTATTTTCGAGATGCGACCGAAGATTATAGTCTACCCAAAGGACGAGACTGATGTTTCGATTGTTGTGCGATTTGTAAAGATGAAGAAGGCAACAGGCGAAGATATATCTATTACCGCACGAGCAGCGGGGAGTGACATGTCTGGCGGAGTGCTTTCTACTGGAGTTGTCCTGGTGTACACAAAGTACATGAATCAACTCAAGGAAGTAGGAGTCGACTTTGCCATTGTTGAACCGGGAATGTTCTATCGCGACTTTGATGCAGAGACAAAAAAGCATGATGGACTTATTCTGCCGAGTTTCCCCGCTTCTCGAGAGATTTGCGCATTAGGGGGGATGATAAATAATAATTCTGGCGGTGAGCTCAATCTGCGTTATGGTAAAACGGATCGTTACGTCCATGCGCTCTCAGTGACCCTTTCAGACGGATCGTCCGCAGAGTTCAAGAAGATCACACTCGATGAGCTCGAGCAGAAGAAAACTGGAAATGGATTTGAAGCACAGATCTATCGAGACATGCATCGAATGCTCAAGGAGCACAAGCAAGAGATAGAAAATAGCACTCCGACAGTTACGAAGAATTCTGCAGGGTATGCATTGTGGGATGTGCTCGATGAGGAGAGGGGGACATTTGATCTTGCGCGTCTCTTGGTTGGAGCACAGGGTACCCTCGCACTTGTGAATGAAGCAAAGGTTGGACTTGTGAAACCAAAACCACGTCGCGCTATGATGGTCGCATTCGTTCATAGTCTCAAGGATGTTCCAGAAGTCATGCATCGTATACTTCCACTCTCTCCTGAGTCATGTGAGTCTTATGATGAGAATACACTCAAGCTGGCACTTCGATTCTTCCCCGAATTGTTCAAACAGCTTGGATTCATGAACATGCTCAAACTTGGTTTCTCATTCATTCCAGAACTCCTCATGTTCGTGCGTGGTGGAGCACCTGATCTTATTATTATGGTCGAGTTTGCAGAAGATACTGATGAGGAGGCGCTCCGAAAGGCACGAGCTGCAGCGTGGTCACTTCGTGATCTTAATGCAAAGACTGAGGTTATCAATACCGCGCTTGGTGCAAAGAAATTCTGGACCATTAGACGTGAGAGTTTTGCGCTCTTGCGCAAGAACCCAAAGGGGCTCAAAGCCGCGCCATTCATTGATGATTTCGTTGTTCACGTCGATGATCTTCCACACTTCCTTCCCGAACTCATTACACTGCTTTCTCCATACAAATTGACCTTTACAATTGCTGGTCATGTTGGAGATGGGAACTTCCACATCATCCCGCTTATGAATCTCGCTGACCCAAAGTCACATGATATCATCATAGAACTTTCGCAGAAGGTATACGCACTCGTTCATCAATATCATGGTTCAATTACCGGTGAGCACAATGATGGCATCATTCGTACACCATACTTGCCAATGATGTTCACTCCTGCCATGCTCGAGCTCTTCGCACAGACTAAGCATATCTTTGACCCTCAGAACATCTTGAACCCCGGCAAAAAAGTCGGCGGCACGATCGCAGACATCAAGAAGTACATGATGTCGCACAAATAAAACAAAAACCGCTTTCGCGGTTTTTGTTTTTCTAAATATGATGCTAAATCATTTAGTATTGGAATTCGGATGAAGATTGTCTTGCTGGAGGCGAATGAACTCTAGGGAGATGGGCCCGTCGCCCATCGACTGAGTCATTTGCCGAAGCAAGGCAATATTCGCCGAATTACGATACTAAATCTCGCAGACGCCTGAAGAGCATGCTAGCTCCTTCGATCCCTGTGTCTCATCAACCCTTTCGTAGGAAACAATCTTTGAGAAGTCGATGTGCTCCCACTTCTTTGAAAGCTCTTCAAACTGGGCCTTTGTAATCTCCTCGTATGGAGCAAGTTGGTAGACATGCTCACTACGTGGAAGGAATGAAAGTCCGCCAACGATATCCCAGTTCTCGTAGACCCATGTTGCGACCTTAAGCCACTCGTCTTCGCCGATAGAAACTGTAACTGATGGATTGTGCTCAGTGTAGTGCTGCTTCACAATCTTCCAGTGTTCGAGCTGGTCAATTGCAGAGAGATCATCCTTGAAAGTTGATCCTCCAGGAGCCTTGACGGGGAAGTCGATGACATAAGTGGCTGCATTTTCAACATTCTGTCCAACCTCTGGGTTGTATGGAACTCCTTGGTCGCGGAGCATACGGAAGAGACTGTCGGTTGCAGAGATGCGGATGCGGCGAATGTAATATGGAGCGTGTCGAGGGTGCATTCCTGATGATGCATCGACAAGCTGGGAGACGGTACCTGATGGTTTCACGCAGGTGACTGCAGTAGAAGCGTTGATGCCAATACGCTTTGCGTAGATCTTGTTGGTCTCAATTGCTGCATCGCGGAGTTCAGCGAGAAGCTCAGCGTCGTGCATTGGATCTGGATTATCCCACTGGCCAGTGAGCGATACGCCGAGAAGGCGCTCTTCCTCACAGTTCTTTTTCCATTCCTTCGAGAGGTACTTGAAGTTCGTGAGTGACGACTGGTAGGTACCAAGCATTGCAGCGAGACGGACCTTGCGAAGAAGTGACTCCTTCGTATCGTCAGCACGAACGACAACTTCAGAAAGGTTGCAGAACTGCTTCGAACGGAGGATGATCTCTCCACATGGGTTCACACCACATGTATCGATATAACCACTGAAGTTCTTTGCGCGACGTGCAGGAAGCTGCTTCATGAGTGAGCCGCGGTTGAAGATTCCTCGTTCACCTGAGCCTGACTTCATAAGCGCCGTCCATTCGTCGACAAACTCGGTGATGGTTGGCTTCTGCATGTATGCTGCAGAGTTGTTTGCGATCATACGCTGTGGCTCGTTCAAATAGAACTGACCACTCTTTGCATTACGCATGTCGTGATCTTCGAGCTCAGAGAGCGAGATGAGTGCACTACGACGAACACCGCCAGAAACGACTACTTCACCAATCTTACAAATGATATCGTGGACATCAATATTTGAAAGACGCTTGCCTTGCCTGCGCATAATCTTCTCTCGAGAGAAGTTGATGAGTGAGCGCAACGGCTCTGGGCCTGATGACTTGCCGCCCATCGTCATCAGGCGTGCACCTGCGGGACGAAGCTGTGAATAATCGAACTGCACATCTTCACCCTCGTACCATGTCTTGAGACCAAGAACGAGTGCCTCTGCCCATCCTTCCTTTGAATCACCGACGACGTGAATAGTTGGCTTCTTGCCCGTCTGCTTCTTGATCTGAGGAAGTTGCTGGACGGTCTGGCTCTCCACTGAAAATCCCACACCAGTACCACACATAGAGAGATACATGATTTCACCGAAGTCACCAAGTTTTGTTGGGGCAATGAATGAACAGTTGTATCCAGTGACATTTGTCTTGCGTGCTGCAGGACCTGCGCTCCACATGAGGCGCATTGAAGGCATGACTTCATGCGCAAGGATAGCCTCGCGAAGTTCTGCATACTCCTTGTCCTTAATTTTCCCATCGAGATTCTCGCGCATGAACGCCATATAGCGATCAACGGTTTCGATCCAAGTTTCGCGACGCCCCTCCTCCTCAATCCAACGTGAGTAAGAGCGATAGTAGACGAATTCTGCAAGCGCATTGCGGAAGTACTTCTTGCTTTCAACGGCAAGTTCGCGTACACGTGACGGTACAATGCCCGTTGTTTCACGAATTTTCTTGTGCTCTTCGCGGTACAAGATATAAGCTTTCGCCGTACGTGCATAGCCGCAGAGGATGAGTTCAGTCTCTACTGCATCCTGGATGTCCTCGACGTCGATGATATATCCCTTCTTGCGTGACTTCTGCATTTTTGTGAGTGAGGTCACGATGCGGTTCGCTACTTTCTGTGCGTCAGTGACGTCTCCCTCGCTTGTTGCGATCATTGCACGCTCAATCGCGCTAATGATGCGTGTCTTGTCGAACGGAACGATGACATTATCGCGCTTGCGAATACTGTCGAGTCCTCCCGCTTTCGAAGAAGTTTTTGCTGGTGTGTTCTTCATGGTGTGTAAAAGCCTGCGCCACTCATTGGACAGGCCGCTATTAAAAATGCAGGAATGTCTCTCCTCGCGGCGCAAGTTTTGCCGCAAGGAGAAACATCAATGCCTCCCAATTGTACACTACGAGCTCTCCTCGCCATGTGGATAGTAATACGGCCCTATATATAGATAAAATCGATATATTAGGTCATAATATTTGCCTCACCGCAAGTAGCAGAAAGTAACTAAAATACCACCTGAGTGTGGTGGTATTTGTGGGCTCTATACACTAAATATTTCAGGAAAGTGCCGTGGCAAGTGCGAGTGTTGCAATCGCTGCCGTCTCCGCACGCAAGATAAACGTGGGGAGTTGCAAGACTCGACCCGCAGACTGCAGTGCGTCTATCTCATGCTCTGTCCAGCCACCTTCGGGGCCGATAAATAGCGCGAGGCTTTTGTGTGCGAAAGCGTGTGCATCAAACGTGCTTCCTGTTGGGTCAAAGCCGATGATTGCTGTTGTTCCAGTGAGTCTGGTGAGTGCAGCGTCAAAGGAAAGTGGTGCTTCTACGATAGGGACGTCAACACGACCACATTGCTCAGATGCTTCTATGGTGATTCGTGCAGCACGTTCCAAATTTAATCCCTTCTTCTCGCTGCGCTCACTAATGACGGGAATAATATGTGTGACCCCAAGCTCCACTGCCTTTTGGAGGATTAAATCAAAGTTGTCTTTTTTGATGAGCGCTGCACAGAGTGTGAGCTGGCGTGTTGCTTTTCTGCCTTGTGCCTGACTCAAAATAGAAAGTGTTGCTGATTTGCGGTCAATTACATCGAGTACACAAGTGAATTCTGTTCCCGCGGTGTTAAATAGAATTACTTGATCCTCATGTTTCATTCGAAAAACATTTCGCCATTGGTGGAGCAAATCTGTATTATCAATAATTATTTTTCCATGTGTTGGAAAAAGGTCACCTATATAGAATCGATGAAGTCGCATATGTGTTTACTTAGAGTTCCTTGCGAATAGCAATACCTGCTTCGGCAATGCTTTCTTTGCTGATGTCTTTCTTTTGCCAGTGCTCATGCCCATCGCCTTCAAAGCGAGGCATGATATGCACGTGAGTATGAAAGATCACTTGACCGGCAGCTGATCCATTGTTGATGCCAATGTTTATGCCATCTGCATCGACCGCGCGTTGAATAACGGGTGCAAGCATACGCACCGTCTCCATGACTGCAGCAAGTTCTTCTTTGCGTATGGTCATAATGTTCTCTGCGTGTCGTTTTGGGATGACAAGAGTGTGCCCTCGATTGATTGGATTGATGTCGAGGAATGCAAAAGTTTGGTCATCCTCATATATCTTTTCAGAAGGGATGTTACCATTGGCAATTTTGCAAAAAAGACAGTCTTCGGGAGTCATATATATAGAGTCATTAGGATTATGCTACAATTATAGTCTATATGATACTGAAAACAAACTTACATCTACACGCGAATGATGACCCAGAGGACAATTTGGAGTTTTCATTCATTGCGGCGCTTGATGAAGCAAAACGACTCGGTATCGGATGCGTTGCCCTCACGTGCCATAACGCGTATATCGATAAGCCCGAATATCATGCAGCGGCCAAAGAACGAGGTATTCTCTATATTCCTGGAATTGAACTTTCAGTGGAGCGTAAACACGTGGTCATACTTAATGCAGATAAAAGTGTCGAGAAGATTGCGTCTTTTGTACAACTTGCACGGTATAAAGCAGAGCATCCAGAGTGCTTTATTCTTGCACCACATCCATACTTTAAGACCGTGTTTTGCCTCGGAGATAAACTCGAGCAACATAAGGAGATTTTTGATGCCATCGAATGCTCTTGGTTTTACAGTAAGCACTTTGATATGAACAAGGAGGCTGCCGCCTTCGCGAAGGAGAATAATCTTCCTTATGTAGCAACGTCTGATCTTCATGAGTTGCGTTTCATGGATACGAGCTATGCAAACGTCGAAGTTGATCAAGTGAGTATTCCCGCTGTTTTTGCAGCACTCCGTGCAGGGAAATTCACAAATACAACATCACCACGCAAGCTGTTTCGTGAGCTCATTCCTAATTTTATATATCTCGTACTTCTCTAATAGGATTTATTGTGTTGTAGCCCCCCTCTGGGGGCTTTCTGTGTGCTAAGATATGCCACATGCATCCATTGACTGAGCAGCTCTTGCGTAATAGGGGGATTATCGGCCCTGCCGAACAACAGGCATTTTTGAATCCTGACTATACACGTGATGTGCGTGATCCTTTTGGCATTCTCAATATGGAAAAAGCAGTTGATCGCATTCTTTCGGGAATGCGTGCGGGTGAGGATATTGTCATCTTTGGAGATTACGACTGTGATGGTATTCCTGGTTCAGTCATTCTCCATGATCTCTTTGTAAAGATTGGTTACGATAATTTCCGTAATTACATTCCACATCGACATAATGAAGGTTATGGGTTATCAGTTGCGGCAGTGGAGAAATTCATCAAGGAAGGTGTGCAGCTTATCATTACGGTCGACTGTGGTATTACTGATGTCGCCGCAGTCGAAGTCGCAAATGCTGCAGGAATAACGGTCATCATCACTGACCACCATTTGCCTGGGCCGGTACTTCCTCCCGCTTTCGCAATTCTCAATTCAAAGCAAGAAGGGGATACCTATCATGACAATATGTTGTGTGGGGCAGGTGTGGCATTCAAGTTGTCTCAAGCAATGCTCAAGAAAGGCGGATTTGCGGATATTCCCGATGGTTGGGAAAAGTGGCTTCTTGATATGGCGGGCATTTCGACGATTGCGGACATGGTGCCACTTGTGAAAGAGAATCGCGCGCTTGCATACTTCGGACTGAAGGTGCTTAAGCGTTCTGCGCGTCCAGGTCTTAAGGCATTGCTTGCGACCGCGAAAGTGGATCAGCGTTTTCTTACTGAGGAAGATGTGGGATTTACAATCGCGCCTCGCATCAATGCAGCATCGCGCATGGCAGAGCCTATCGCCGCATTTCATATGCTTGCAGCAGACGATGAGGCGAAGGCGATCGCACATGCAAAGGCACTTGAAGATCTCAATAATTCTCGCAAGCTCGCAACGAAGAAGATGGCCGAGGAGGCACACCGTATAGTTTCAGAACTTAAAAAGATACCAGAGGTACTCGTTGTCGGAAAGATTGGATGGTCAGTTGGTGTGGCAGGCATCGTTGCGGCACAACTCGTGGAGCGCTACCAAAAGCCCGCATTCGTATGGTGTCAGGATGGTGATGAGATCAAAGGGTCCTGCCGCTCTGATGGTTCGATTAGCGTCGTTGAGCTGATGCATGCGGTTCCTGGAGAAGTGTTCATTGCGCGGGGTGGCCATGCACAAGCGGGTGGCTTCAGTGTTCATCCTGATCATATTAATGATTTTGCAAAAGCATTGAATAAGGCACACAAAGGGGTTACTAAGAATATTTCGCCTGATAGTCTCTATGAAACAGACGGACATTTGCAGCTTGCTGATGTTTCGAGGGAGACCTATAACGCCATCACGGCACTCGCTCCATTTGGCGAAGGGAATCCAAAGCCGATATTCGCTTTCGAAGGAGTGCGTGTTGCTGATGTGCAGATGTTCGGCAAAACAAAAGAACACCTGAAGGTGGTGCTCAGCGATGAATTGGGTCGCTCTGCGGAGGCAATTGCTTGGTATAAAACTCCAGCGAGCTATCCGCATGCACATCTAGTGAAAGGTGGAAGTGTGACGATGATCGCACATGTTGAGGAGTCACGATTCCTTGGCAAGGTACAGTTACGATTACGCATTATTGATATTCTCCCGGCACGTATATAAAAAGAGGCATATGCCTCTTTTTATATTTTGACTCCCCATGTCTGGAGGATTTCCTTCTCCTCACTCGGTGACATTGCTTTTTTGTATTTCACGCCCGATTTACCCTTTACACGATCTTCACATTCTGCCCATGTTTTGTGGCGTTTTGCTTTGCCATCAACAAGTGAGAGGTATGAATATGCTGGGCCGGTACGCTTTTTCGTACTGCTCTTCTTTGATGCGGCTTCTGGGTCAATACCGATGTTGAGTACATCGACTGCATAGTCCGCAAGTGATCCATTGAAAAGTTCCGGTTCCTCTTTGCGTGCAAATGCAGTTGCGATGCTGTCGCAACGCTCATTGCCTGCAACTCCCACGTGTCCAGGGACGTATTGGAAATGGATGACTCCGTGCTTCTTGTGGTCACTAATGCGCTGATCTATTTCCTCAAACAACTCCCGGTGCAGGGCAGGCGTCTTCGTGCTCGTCATCCAATTATTTTTCTTCCAACCGTGGATCCATTTAGTGACTGCATTGATGACATATTGTGAATCGGTACAGCAGAGGATGTCACCTTTTTCTCCCCCGATACGCCTTAGCCCCTCGAGGAGTGCCATAATCTCCATACGATTATTTGTTGTGTGTTTTTCTGCACCTCCAAGTTCAATGACAACTTTTTTCGAGAGAATCACAACAGTACCCCATCCTCCAGGGCCAGGATTCCCGAGTGCGGCGCCGTCGGAAAATATGATATGGGTGTACTTCGTAAGCATGCATTGAGTATACCATAGACCATGCTCCGGCCCTTTTCTGCTCTCGTCTGTGGATATGTTGGGGATACTACTCTATTACGCTGCTAGTATCATGGAGTATACTCAACTGATGCCTCGCATCCGTGACTACTTACTGCCTTCTCTCTTTGCATTCGCGTGTGGCGCAATTATTGGCGTATACACGAATTATGCACTTATGTTTGGATTGATTATCGGAACAAGTGTGCTTATTGTGCTACCACGGATATTCAAAGGTAATTACCCGCTTACGCGCATTCTATTTATTGCATTGTTTGTATTTGTGCTTGGAGTGTTTAGGGGAGCAGCACTCCACGATCAATTTGATTGTTCTCTGCTCTGCGCAAAGGTAAATACGCTCGTTAGCGTGGTGGGTGTCGTAGATAGAGAGCCAGAGTTTCGTGATGGGTCAGAGCGTTTTGTGGTCCGACTTACAGAAGCAAATGACATACGTGTACAGGCGAACATACAGCATGCTCCAAGTCTTTCTTACGGCACAGAGGTACGCCTTACAGGAATACTTCGCGAACCCGAAGATTTTGAAGGTATAACCGGGGCCTTGTTCCGATATAAAGACTTTTTACATGCACGGGGCATTATGTATGTAATGAATAATGCACGCGTGGAAAGTTTAAGATACGATCAAGGGAATTCTGTTATTGGACTCCTGCTTTCCTTCAAGCAAAAGATAAAAGAAATTTGTGATCGGTTGCCTTCCCCCGAAAGTGGATTGTTGATGGGAATGATCTTTGGAGGAAAAAATGGACTCCCGGCAAACATACAAGATGATTTTCGTATTGCAGGAATCATTCATATTGTAGTGCTCTCCGGAGAAAATCTCACGATCATTGCGTTGCTTGTTATGTGGGTCATTCGAAAGTTTCTTGGATTCTACACGGGTATCATGGTGTCGGCGTTTGTTATATCCCTCTATGCAATTATTGGAGGAATGGAGCCCGCAACAATGCGTGCGTTAGTGATTGTGCTACTGGTATTCGTTGCGACACTTTTGCGCAGAGAGGTAAGTCTCCCGCGAATACTTTTTATTGGTGCGATGCTCCTCATTGTGTACAATCCGTTATTGCTTTTTGATGACCCGAGTTTCCAGCTTTCCGTGCTCGCAATGCTCGGGCTTATATTCATTGGACCGATCATTGAGCGCAGTTTGCTTACTCGTGGTATCCCGCTCCTGTTTACGAGTTATCTCGCGCCAATTTTTGCAGCGCAATTGGGGGTGTTGCCGTATATCATGTATACGAGTCAGTCATTTGCTTCGTATGCATTTCTTGCGAATGCGCTCGTCCTGTTCATTATCGGTTTTCTCTCAATTGGCGGAATGGTAGTCGTTGCTATTGGATGGGTGCTACCGTCGTTGCTTTCGATTATTGCGTTTCCTGTGGTAATCGCACTCAGTGCAGTACTTCATATTGCTCATGGTATCGCGCAATTGCCCTATGCAGCATTACCTCTACATATTTCAGGATGGTTCACCGCCACGGTTTATCTGTTTGTCAGCGTATGGATATTCAGAAGGTATCACGATGGAACACTTACTCCACTTGCGCTCTTTACACTCAAGGAAGAGGTAAAACAGATTGCGAAAAGAAAAATCCCTTGGGCACCTCCAATTCCAGATGTGCAAGGGATTCAGTTTAATCATCTTGATTTTGTTTTTGTGGCGGAGCAGCGGAAGGAGAAAGTCGATACGGAGCGAACCATTTGCTGGGATGATTGATATTATTTTTCTTCGGTATTTTTGTAACTTCTCCAAAGGAAAAAGACAACGAGGATGGAGATGACTGCGAGTGCTCCAGAGTATGGCTTCCAGACGTCGGTATTCTTGCCGAAGAACATGCCGATCTCGATAAAGATAAAAGCCCAGACAGTAGAAGCGAGGAACATCAGCGCTGCATAGGGGATACGAGGTGCTTTGCCGATACCGCCGAATATCGGAACAAAGACCTTGAGGGTAGGGAGCATTTTTGCGATAAAGAGGAATCCCAGCCCTTTCTTTGCGAAAAAGCGCTCCGTTTTTGCAACATGATGGGGTTTCATTGGAAGGAATTTCAGTGCAGCATTCATGCCGTGTTCACGCGCGAATTCATAAAGCGCAATATTGCCGATCGTGTTACCAATCGCACCTGCAACGATAGCAGTAGGGAGGGCAAGTGTGCCTACTCCAACGAAGTAGCCTACAATGATATAGAGGACCTGACTTGAGGGGAAAGAGAAAATTCCATTCGAAAACATAAGAATGAAGATACCCATATAGGAAAGTCCCGAGATGATCTGTTCGAGTGCCATCGTTAAATTGTAGCACAGGACTCAATTTTGTGCCTACGTAAGTAGATGTTGCGAAAGAGGTGGTAAATTTGGTTAATGGACATAAGGGAAGGCACGTGTCAACTCAGGCCTTCTGCCTGATTATGGAATATAATAGGCATATGCTATTGCTCCCAAAGTTCGAAGAGGATTATCAGCGCTTAACCTCGCTTCAGAAGGAGGTGGTGGACACCGTTGATGGACCACTTATGGTCGTTGCGGGGCCAGGTACCGGAAAGACACAGGTGCTTGGACTTCGTGTCGCAAATATTTTGAAAACGCGGGACGTTTCCCCAAACAATATTCTCTGCCTGACCTTCACTGATGCAGGTGCAGTGAATATGCGCGAACGCCTCGAGCGCTTCATCGGTGCTGATGCATATCGTGTCGGAATTTATACGTTCCATGCATTTTGTAATGCAACGATTGGAAGGCATCCAGAATATTTTTACAATGCAGCGACCTATGCTGCTGCTGATGATATTGCGCGCGCAGAAATCGTTGAACAGCTTTTCGTAAAGTTGCCACATCGACATCCGCTTGCAAGCTATCATCCCGATGAGGGATTCGTCTATCGTCGTGACGTGATGGAGCGCATTAAGCACATCAAATCAGCGGGCTTCACGCCGGACGAATATATTCGAGAAGTGGAAGCGTATGCAAAAGAGATGCCAAAAGCAAGCAAGGTGCTTGCCTCGTGGCCAGATCGTCTTGCGATCAAATCGCTCGCTCCTATCGAACAGATTCTTGGCGAACTCCTCGCAATCGGAACAAGTTATAGCCTCTTCCTCGCAAAGACACTTTCTGTCGCTTATGAGGAAGCTCGAGATTTAGGAAAGACGGGGCCGCTTGGAGATTGGAAAAAGAAATTCACCGAGAAGGGAGATGATGAGGTGGTAGTCCTCAAAGATCTCGGCCGCATCGAGAAGATGCGTGCGGTTGCAGCGATGTACAAAGACTATGAGGATGCACTTCATGAGCGTGCGCTCTATGATTATGATGACATGATCATCGATGTCCGATGCGCACTTGAGGAGAATAGTACGTTGCGTAATGTGCTTGAAGAACAATATCAATATATCCTTGTCGATGAGTTCCAGGACACCAATGAAGCGCAGATGAAATTGGTCGTCGCACTCTCTTCGAATCCTGTACATGAGGGCAGGCCGAATGTGATGGTGGTGGGCGACGACGATCAGGCTATCTTCAAGTTTCAGGGAGCTGAGCTTTCGAACATTCTCAATTTCGAGCGCATGTACAAGGATGTACAGACGATCGTGCTTGATAAGAACTTCCGCTCACACAAAGATATTCTTGATGCAGCACGTAAGGTGGTGCTTCAGGGTTCGTATCGTCTCGAAACGGTAAAGAAGATATCGAAGGAGCTTGTGCAGGGGAACAAGGATTTGAAGACCGGGAACGTGACGTATAAGCAATATGGCTCAGATATTGAAGAATTTGCCGCTGTCGCCGCAGCAATTGCTGCACAAATCGCAAGGGGCGAGGATCCAAAGGAGATTGCAGTTATTGCGCACAAGCATGCGCAGCTTCAGGATTTTCTTCCGTACCTTGAGCGCGAGGGTGTGCCGTATTCGTATATACGTCGCGCGAGCGTCTTCGATGAGCCGCATATTCACGAATTGATTACCGTTTGTGATTATCTCGCATCACTGTCGGGAGAGGGAGTGCGCAAAGATGAACTCCTTCCGCAAATTCTCACACTCCCCACATTTGGTTTGTCACGCACGATGCTCTTTCGCATTGCAGTGCGTGCGAAGGACGAGCGCAAGAGCTGGTCTGAAGTCATTGGGGAAATGGAGGATGCGCCGATCCAAAATGCATTTGCATTACTTGCAAAGCTTGGTGGTAGCGCCGAGAGCATGCCGCTTGAACATTTGCTCGACGAGTATATGCGTGAGTCGGGATTCCGTACGCACTACTTTGGGAAGGATGCACTCAAGGAGAAGCCTGCACAGTATGTCGCCTTCCTCGCATCGCTGAAGACATTCATCGAAGCACTGCGCGGTTGGCGTGAGGGTGAACCACTCTTTGCGCGCGACGTTGCACCATTCGTGGCGCTCCACAAAGAGCAGGGCATTGGCCTCGTGAGTACTTCACCATTTGTCAAAGGTGGACGAGCGGTACAGGTCATGTCCGCACACAAGAGTAAGGGACTTGAGTTTGGTAGCGTATTTATTATCGGAGCGCATGAGTCCGTATGGGCAAAGGGTGGGCGAGCGAATAAGGCTCCGGTGCCTGCACCACTTGTGCCACGCATCTCTCCAGCAGGAGAGGACGAAGATGATTTCATTCGTATACTCTATGTTGCACTTACGCGTGCAAAACACACACTCTCGGTGACGGGACATAATAAGCTAGTGAAGTATCTCGGCGAGATCAGTGATGTTCCCGAGGAAGATGCAAAACTCGATATCGACTCCGAAGAAGGAGCGCGAGCTATTCTCGCGCATGAACAAGTGCTTTCTTTGACTGCAGCCCCGTATGTCGAGGATGAGTTAGCGGTGCTTAAAGAAGCGCTCAGTGATTATCGTCTGTCAGTGACCCATCTCAATAATTTCCTTGATGTGACTGCTAATGGTCCCGCATATTTTCTTGAGCAAAACCTGTTGCACTTCCCGCAACCGATGAGTGTGGCAAGTACATTTGGTTCGGCTATTGATACTGCGCTCACCGAGCTCGTGCGCTATCCGAAATATAATGCGGGGGAGTCTGCGCCACTTGAGCGACTTATTGCGGTGTTTAAACGTGAACTCGCAAAAGGGCGACTACCTCAGGATGAGGCACGTAAGCAAATTCGCCGCGGAGAAGAAGTGCTTGCCGCATATGTTGGAGCAAAGAAGGGGTATTTCCAAATCGAGGATGAAGCGCAAGTGGACTTCCGTAATGAAGGTGTGGTGATCGAAGGCGCTCCACTTTCCGGAAAGATCGACCTTTTGCGCCAGGAAGCAGGGGAATTCCATGTTGTCGACTTCAAAACGGGGAAGGAGAGCGAGCGCTGGGATGGCCCGGGCATGGATCAGCACGAGAAGATAAAATTGCATAAATATAAGCAGCAACTTATGTTCTATCAGTTGCTCCTTAATAAGAGTGCGCGTCATGCGATTCCAGTGGCGTCGCTTGCGCTTGAATTCGTCGAGAGCGCAGTTGATGGGCCTGTCGTCAGTTTGAGTTTCAAGCCAGCTGATGAAGACCTTGAGCGACTTTCACATTTGATTGGTATCGTCTATAAGAAGATTATGGCACTTGATTTCCCTGATGTTACGCACTATGAACAGAGCGTAAGGGGTATTAATGCTTTCGAGGAAGATCTCCTTAGTGGAAAAATCTAATTCAAAACCCACCAGTATCTGCTGGTGGGTTTTATTGTCCCCTTAGGAGTGGGCAGCTTGTGGTGTACAATAGAGGTAATGAACTTTCGTGCGCAACAAAAAGGTTTTACGCTTATTGAGACAGTGGTCTCCGTTGCGATTTTTGCTTTTGTTGCCATCGGACTCTATATGTCTTACGCAGAAGTGCTCAAGGTCGTGCACCGCGCGCAATTGCGCAGCGCGACGACCGCACTCGCAACTGAGCAATTCGAAATCGTTCGTAATCTCCCTTATAACCTCGTTGGCCTTAAGAACGGAATACCGGCAGGAGTGTTGCTGCCTACGCAAACTCTTGTGCGCAGTACTCGAACCTTTAATGTCTCCACGATGGTGCGCAATATTGACCTTCCATTCGATGCTGTTGCTCCGTCAGATACAAATCCTGCAGACAACAAATTAGTTGAACTTGATATTGTGTGCACCTCTTGTACTGATTACTTACCGATGTCGTTCACTGCGCAGGTGGGTCCAAAAGACCTTGAGGCATCATCGACGCTCGGTTCACTCTTTGTGCGTACTATCGATGCGGCAGGAAATCCTGTTCCGGGCGCAACGGTACATGTCGTGCTCGCTTCCTCGACAGCACCGATTGATTATACTGATGTCACTGGAGCAAATGGCATGTTGCAGCTCGTGGGTGTAATCCCTGCAATCAATGCATATCAAGTGTCGGCAACCAAAGCTGGCTATTCTCTTGACCAAACCTATTCACCAAATGGTCCAACAACAACGCAGCCTGTGCTTCCGCACGCAACGATTGCTCCA
This sequence comes from Candidatus Paceibacterota bacterium, assembly GCA_035583355.1. NCBI lineage: Bacteria > Bacillati > Minisyncoccota > Minisyncoccota bacterium. Next base: position 177,318 of record DATEZQ010000003.1, read on the forward strand.
GGGACGGTGACGCAACTCACATTTGCTATCGACCTTCTCGCACAGCTCAACGTGACCAGTGTTACTCCAGCATGTACTCGTATTCCGAATGTACCATTCACGCTGACCAGCAATAAGCTCATTGGTACCGAACCCGTGTATAAATATCAGAAGACGAACTCTACCGACGGTAGCGGGGCACTCACACTCCCTTCGATGGAGTGGGATAGTTATACAGTCGAGGCATCGAAGACAGGCTATGACCTTGCGGGCGTAAGTCCACTTTCACCATTCAATCTTCTTCCCGGGGCATCTCAGAATTTGCAACTTGTATTGGTGCCTCAAACAGGAGATCCAAATGACAATACACTATTAGTGACGGTCATTGACGGGGTGACGGGACTGCCGCTTTCGGGAGCAGACGTGTTGATTGAGAAGGGTGGCGAAACGACACAAAATCTCACAACTGGTCGCGGATTCCTCAATCAGTCTGATTGGTCGGGTGGCTCGGGACAAGAAATGTTTGTCGACCGCACTGCATATGCATCAGATGATGGAAATGTAGACGTCAGTGGTACCGCTGGATCGGTGAAGCTCAAGAAGAGTGGCGGAAACTATGCTGCAAGTGGATCTCTGGAGTCATCGATCTTTAGCGTTGATACTGCGACGAACTTCTACCAGCTTCGTTTCTCGCAAACGGTACAGCCTGCAGGAACAGAGGCAAAGTTCCAGCTCGCAACTGCGAATGCGACGAGTGGCCCTTGGGTGTTTATTGGGCCAAATGGTACAACGACTTCGTATTACACTGCAACGACAACAGATATCAGTGCGGTGTCATCAGGAAAACAATTCTTCAAATATAAACTCTATCTTACGACGACCGATTCTGCGAAGACTCCTGTCGTCGATGACGTATCGTTCACGTTTTCATCTGACTGTGTGTCTTCAGGACAGACCTATGCACAAGGACTCCATAACGGTACCTGGTCAGTCACCGTATCAAAAGATGGCTATGCGACTGAGCAACAGAACGTCGTCATGACGACGAGTAAGCCGTGGGGTACTGCAGCCTTTCAACTTGATCCGAATTAACAAACACTATCTTGCAGATAGTGTTTGTTTTCGTTTCATGGTCGTGTACAATGAAGTAGTAATGAACGTTGGCATGAAACAATCGAAGGTGTCATACAATGCCGGTGTCACAATCATCGAGCTTGTTGTCGTGCTTTTCATTCTTGGGCTTCTCTCTGCAGGAGTAATTGCCTTTCAGCGAAATATATTCAGCACTTCTCGAGTATTGCAAACGAGTCTCCGTAGTGAATCCCAAACGCATAGCGTGTTTCGTGCCTTTACTGCGGAGGTGCGTAGTGCACTTCCTGCATGGAATGGAGCTTCTATCATCGAGAGTGCGGCGACCTCAACGCTGATATTCTACACAACGATTGATGCTGATAAATATACAGAGCGCGTGCGTTATCAACTTGTAGGCACGCAACTCGTGAAAGGAATAACGAAATTCAACATTGCAACGGGGGCATATGATCTCCCCGAGACTACAACGACAATAGTTTCTGGCATCAATGCGGCACCATTTGGAAAGATCTTTTCTTATTATGACAAGAATTATGATGGATCGAGTAGTTCCACCCCGCTTGCTGCCCCAGTTGATATCGCGCGCGTGCGACTCGTTCGGTTTGATCTTCCGCTTGCTGCGCTCGGTACTACTGCATCCTCCACACGAGTTAATTCGATTCAAGTAACGTTCCGCAATCTCAAAGATAACTACTAATATGTACCGTTCCCTGCGCAATCAAAAAGGAGCAATGCTCATTCAGGTCATCGCATTTCTTGCGATAGGGGTTTTGATGCTTTCGGGAATCATGGGCTGGGGGCTCGCATCGGTGAAATTGGCCAAGCATGGTCAATATAGAGAGCAGGCACTTCAGGCTGCCGAAGCAGGAATCGACTATTATCGCTGGCATCTTGCGCATGATGCGACGGATTTTTACGACGGACAAGGTGCGACGAGTACTGGTCCGTATATACATGACTTCCTCGATAAGGATGGTGTGCGCATTGGACAGTTCGAGCTTACTATCACTCCGCCACCGCCAGGATCTTCAATTGTTACAATCAAGTCAAAGGGTGTTGTTGATGCTGAGGCGTCGGCAGCACGTACAATCGTGGAGCGAGTTGCGAAGCCATCATATGCGAAATATGCATTCGTCACGAACGCGACAAGCACCTATTACGGTGCAGGCGATGACATTTATGGAGAGCTCTATTCAAATGGTGTGTTGCGTTTCAATTCACCCGCCAAAGCGCACAGTCTTGTCTCAAGTATGATTGGGAGTACGACAGATCCATATTATGGAAAGGTGTGGGGAGCGTCGTGTACCGGTGATCCTACTCCTCCGACAATGTATACAAATGCATCATGCCCCTCAATCTTTCTTGCGGGACGCACAATCAATGCACCGCAGATAAGTTTCAATAATCTCGCTCTCGATCTTTCTTCATTGCGTACAAAAGCAATCGCCAATGGTAATTATTATGCAGACTCGGGCGCCAAGGGATATGTAATGGTCCTCAAGACTAATGACACCTATGACCTCTATCGTGTGAACACGGTGCGCTCAACTCCCGGGGGCTGTTCCAACACATATAGTGAAACAGGTTGGGGAATATGGAGTGTAAATACACGGACGCTTATTGGGAACTATCCATTTCCTGCTGATGGAATCATATTCATTACTGATGACTTGTGGCTTGAAGGGCAAATCGATGGTGCACACATCACTGTTGCCGCGGGAAGGAATGCGGGTGGCGGAGCACTGAAGCCAAATGCAAATATCATCATCAATAATAATCTGCTCTATACGAATAAAGACGGAAGTGATGCAATTGGAGTAATAGCTGAAAATAGTTTTATCGTCGGCCTCTACTCTGCGGATAATCTTGAGATTGATGCGGCGATTATTGCAGAGAAGGGTGCAACGAGGAGAAATTACTATAGCTCAAACTGTAGTGCGACATATTACAAGCGCACCTCGCTTAAGATCTTTGGTATGATGGTGTCGAATCAGCAGGGATACTTTGTGTGGACCTCGGGTGGTTTCGTAAATTCTGGATATGCAGCACAGCCAGTTCAGTATGATGGGAATCTACTTTACTCCCCACCGCCTTCCTTCCCCCTTACGACCGATCAATATCAGATTATCAGTTGGGATGAAATATAAAACCAGCAGTTGCTGGTTTTTGTTTTTTTGACAAAAGCACCGAGCGTGCTAACTTGCATTGAGAACATGTTCGATAACACTCATCTTGGAGTGAGCCATGACTCATGAGCCAAAGTTTGAAAGAGCAATTGGTTGGCTGAAAGATCAAATTGCACGTAAGGACTTTGCAGCAGCGCTCCAGACATTTATGCAGACAGGGTATTTGCCCGCGAAAGCTGTGCGCAGATTTGTGAACGAGGCGCCCGTTACATTGGCTACGTCGCTCCTTCATAATTTCAAGCTCCACTGCATGACCGGACTCACAAAGGAGAACGTGTTTGATCGGTCTTTGAATATTTCCTCCTATCTTTCCGCATGTGCAGTGCAGAGCATCATTGGGTACTTCAGAGAGAAGCAGCACTTGCTCTCGGTCATTCAGAGTTTTGGAATTCCAGTGCCGCTCGTACTTGTGCAAACGATGCGTGAAATCGAGCAGGGGATAAAGCGAAGTACTCCACACGGCAAATTTCTTGCGTCGGGTTTCGTAAGAGTATATTTCGATGCTCAGTTCTCGAAGTATACGCACCCCGAACTTGATTTCCGGCTCGTTGTACGTACACATAAGAACGAAATAAGGAAGCTGAAGCAAGATGTTTCAGAAGGTTGCACAATGAAGTGATTCGATTAGCGATAGGGCCGTCATGGCCCTATTTTTTTTACCACCACCTCAAAAGTGAATTATTGACAAAAGTGGTATTTTGTGCTATATTATCAATGTTCATTCTCAATCAACTCACTTTCAAGGAGACCTCATGGTCACTTCCGTTTCGCCTGAAATCAAGAAAGAGGAAAAGCCCGCGCTGAGCACCATTGCGCTGCGACAGGATACCATCCGCCTCGCGCTGACGGTGCGCACTGCGCCGAAGTCGCTCTGGTCGATGCCCGTCACTGGCGGCCACAGTGAGCCTGACCCTGTTCCATCTGGACAGAAGATTGTGAGGCGAGTGACCGACGTTTGTGTCGGCACGGATATTCTCCGCACGCATCGGCTTCTCTTCGTCGACCGCAAGGATGTTTCCTACAACGGAAAGCGCCGAGACAAGTTCATCTTTGTCATGGTGCCCGCTGGGGAGCTTGAGGGTGAATCTCTGGATTCCCCGTTCTTGCCGGCGGCCTTTGTCGCACTGTCCGAACATTTCGTTCACGAAGCTTTCAATGAGGCCATCGTGTACGACAATGGTGAGTCTGGACTGTGTATCGAATTTCGCGGTGAGGCTCATCGCCGGAACGCGCACAAGTCCTTTGTCATCGCTTAGTCGATGATCTATCCTTTGGGCCCCCATCTTGGGGGCCCACTTTTTTACCCTTGCGCCACGTTAGAATATGTTTTATGGTATTTACAATTTTGCAATATGTGGTATAATTATTACATGACTGAACAACATCCAAACATACAAAACGAAGCAGAAGTGCTTCCTGAGGGAGTAACTCCCCATGTAGAGGACGAAATTGTTTTGAATGCAGATGACTACAAAGAGAGCTTGAATCAGTACGCTGCAAAGCTGAATGCACATATTAGCGAGGAAGAGGCACTTTCAAAGAAAATGGAAGACGTCCTTTCGAAGATTGGAGAGGCAATCGATGCACAGCCGAAAGGAAATCGCCTTTCGGAGGAGGAGCTTAGTGCGGGCATTGCGGAATTTCAGAAAACGAAACTCGAATGGGATCGTATGAGCCCAGAGGAGCAGCAGGCTGCTATTGCCGCAGGGAAACATGAACCCGTTCTCGGTGAATTCATTAAGACTGCATAATACATAAAACACACAAGCAATGCTTGTGTGTTTTATTGTGCCATACAATGACTGCTATAATTCAGTAATGCAGGCAATAGTCGACGTCATAAAGAAGTATCCGCATCGAGCGATCGCGTGCGTTTCAATCATGTTCTTTGTTTGCGTCTTCTATTTCACGCCTCTACGGACTCCTGCAGTAATGAAGATCACTTTTCTTGATGTCGGGCAAGGTGATGCGGTGCTGGTCACTGGACCAAATGGAAATCGTCTACTTTATGATGCGGGCCCGCCTACAGGAGCCGTGCTTTATGCACTTGATAAAGAACTCTCGTATTTTGATCGACGTATCGCATTTATGGTTTCCTCACACCCGGATGTAGATCACATCGGTGGCTTCGGTGCGGTGCTTTCACGCTATACCCCACTGCTCTATCTCGATGGACATACACATACAAGTAGTGCCGATTTTGCAGGCCTTGAGGAGATGCTGGGGGCAAAGCGTATCGAACGTCGTACGCTGACGCGTGGTGCACGACTATCACTCGGGAGTGGTGTTGTGGTCGATGTACTTAACCCAGTACAGGATGCGCGCAAGGAGAGCCTTTCAACAAATGATGCTTCTGTTGTTCTGCGCATTCAATATGGATCATCAACAGTACTTTTAACTGGCGACCTGGAGTTAGGCGAGGAGTCGAGACTCGTTGATGCTTATGGTGGAGCATTGCACACAACGGTACTCAAAGCAGGACATCATGGTTCGAAATCTTCTTCAAGCGAAAAATTTCTTCAAGCAGTGCAACCAGATTATGTAGTCATTTCTGCGGGAAAGAATAATCGTTATGGTCATCCAAGTCCTGCAGCACTGGATCGCATGGGGAGGACTAGGGCACAAATTCTTGAGACGAGTCAGCTTGGGAGCATTCATTTTTCTTGCTCTCCAGAGGCATGTGTGTATTTGCGAAAGTAAAAAGGGACCCCGAGGGGTCCCTGAATGTTATTTTTGAAGAAGGTACTTCATGACATCTTCGACGCCATAGGTGCCATCTTCACTAGAAATCAATTTGCGAACGAAGGATACGTCATCGCCGAGTGTAATGACTGAGGGTGCATCTGCGCTTGCCTTTGTCGTATTCGACAAGAGGCCATTGCAGAGACATTCGGCACCAACAGTGTCCGCTTCCTTGCCACCCTTGCGCACGTAGTTGTCGATTGGTTCAGCAGGGCAGCGGAATCCGATCTTTCCTGAATCGTCCACATAGGGACGTAGGAGGAGTCCTTGATCGCAGAGGCGCTTGCGCCCTGCGAGGACTGCTCGGTCGGCTATCGTTCCTTCGAGATCGACCACCTTGAAGGGGAAGCCGGTCGGAGAAAGATTGAGATCAGTGCGCGTACGTGCTTCACCGCGATAAATTCTTCGCAGTAATTCGCGTCGCAGGTCGTCACGTAATCCCGAGTCTCGAGAGAGTGCAAAGATCGAGCCGACTTGAATTCCTGACGCGCCGTTCTCGAGTGCCCACGCAAGACCTTCCGGGGACGCGAGTCCTCCGCCGATCCAGAAGGGGATTCCGAATTCGCGCATCTTCGCGAGATTAGCGAAATCTTTCTCACCATAGATCGGTTCTCCTTCTTCATCGAGGACGATGCTGCCTCGCGGGGGAGCATTGTGTCCACCTGCGGAAGGCCGTTCGATGACGAAGGCTTGGATCGATCCATTGCTCTTCTTCATCAGGTACGATGCTGCTGCATCGGTGGTGATGATCGGGATGAAGTCGGGACGCTTGAGCCCCGCGAGTGAAGTGCCAAAGAATTTCTTGACATCGAACTCAGAGAGGTAAGAACCACCACTATCGAGCGAAATGTTGTAGGAGGGATTTCCTCCTGCAGCGATCACGTCGAGCATGCCGGGCACCTTATTGGGGAGCCCTGCGCCCATCGTTACTGCATCAACGCCCGCGAGCATTGCACCGACGATGTTGTAGGTGTGTTGGAGCTGGACCTTCTCGAGGTAGTTGATGGTGATGGGCTGATTGTGTCCCTCTTTGGCGAGCCAGACGAATGCGAAGTTCGCGCAGACCGTGAGCGCAATGAGTTTGTCACTCGGGCGCTCGAGGAACTGCTGCAGTAGTGTGAATCGTTGTCCTGGCTGCAGGCCGCCGTCGATGTAGTAGCGATTGATAATCTCTTCAGCAATCGCAGGGAAGGGGAAGTGGCTGAGGGCTCGACGGATGTGCCCACCAGGATCTCCGAGCTGGAGCGTGCGGACCATGATGCGGTCTGCCATGACGCCCGAAACGGTACCGAGGCCACCGTGCTGTGCAACTTTATTTGCGAGTCCAAACGTCGAGATATCAACGCCCATTCCGCCTCCGCGGACTTCATGATGATTATCCATGTTCGCCTCCTATAGGCAAAGAACTGCACGAAGTCTGTTTTGTAGTGCGCTGTGAGAAGCATACAACAACTACACCATAAATCAAATGTTTGTTACTAAAAAACCCTGCAGGAGGGTAGTTTAGATTCCGCGCAGAATGATGTTATGCAAGAAGTCGATAACAGGAGCAATATAGCTGGAGAGGAAGAAGACGAAGAGGAGCAAGATGATTACGCCCTGGTGCTCCATGAAGTAGACGAACTTCGCATAGCGCGCGGAGAGGAATGAGGTAAATACTTTGAATCCGTCGAGCGGCGGAATTGGAACGAGATTGAAAACCATGAGCGCAAGATTGATGTCGACGATAGCGATCAGCATGCTTTGCATAGAACCACTGATATATGGCGCTGCCATGCGCGTGATGAATCCAAAGATGATTGCGATAAGGAAATTTGTAGCAGGCCCTGCAGCGGCAACGAGTGCTTCGCCCCAGCGCTGGTTCCTCAGGTTGTATGGATTATAAGGGACCGGCTTTGCCCATCCGAATGGGACCTTAAAGAGAAGGATCGAGAAGAGGGGGACAACAAAAGAGCCGATGGGGTCAAAGTGTTTTGCGGGATTCAATGTGAGTCTTCCAGAGAGGCGAGCGGTAGGGTCCCCAAGAGAAAGTGCCATGTAGCCGTGTGCGACTTCATGGGCGATGACCGAGAGGATAAGTATTCCAAGTCCAGCGATAGCGAGTTCAGGTGTCATGGAGGTATTGTAGCAGAAGAAGGAGGAGGGGAGAAGAAGCAAAAAATACAAGGGAATAAGGGGATAAGGGGATAAGGATGGAAGAAATTCGGTTATTTCTACTTTGGTCTGTTTTGTATTTAACCTCATTCCCTCATTCCCTTATACCCTTATTCCCTGCATTGAGCATTTTCTCCATTAACGCCTTGCCTTTTTCGTACTTATGTGATAATCTGCCAAGTACTTAACGCAATTAATCTTATACGTATGGCATCAACGAATATCTGCGTGCTTTGTGCGAAGGGAACCCGCGTCGCAGGGGGTTACTCAAATCGCGTCCGCGCAACAAAATTCAATCCAACGGGGAACGTCCGCAAGTACCCAAATCTTCAGTGGGCAACTCTTCCCGAGACGATCGGTGGTGGCCGCATTAAGATCTGCACACGCTGTCTCAAGGGCAACAAGCACATTGAGCTCGCAAAGTAAAACACCCTATGGGTGTTTTACTTTTTTAGGACATATAATTCCATATATTGACAACTATAAGAATTAGTTGTATTATATATACATTACCCTTTGGGGTATTTGATAAGGAGTGCAGATGCACACCGTAGTTACGCCATCCCTTCTTCCCATCCTCCTAGTGTTCGCTTTCGTCTTCGCGATGTGGGCCGTTTACTGGGGCTTGTTCTATCTTGTTGGGCTCCTCATTCCCTGCTACCGCTGGAACGGAGTTTTCAACAATCGCTGGGAGCTCAAGGTGCTCTCGCTCGGCCTTGGGGTATTCGCGTCCTTGGGGACACTCGTGGTCCTTGCGGTGTACTATGGCCCGCGCTCGTGCTGATCAGTTCTTCTTCCTCAGGGAGGCAATGTGCCTCCCTGTTTTTCTATAAAACAAACGCCTCAAGCGAGGTGTTTGTTTGTTATGCGTTGATTGTTTATTAAATTGATGATGAATGGAATGATGCCGAGGAAGAGTCCACCGAAGCCTATTGCTATCGTGGTCTTATCAAGTGTATTAATGCTATAGAGTGACACAGAGACAAGAAAGAGTGCAGAGATGAGTGGCCACAGTATCTTCAGGAGCAAGTCGCGTACATTCCAAAGCGACTTTCGATAGTGCCAAGCACATGCGAAGCCCGTCATACTATAATAGAAGGCAACTTGAAGGACGGTTGCGTTAATCGCCGCCTTCACGACATATGCTGCGGAGTGTGAATGCACCGAGAAGATGAAGAGTGCGGTGCTGACGCTCCATATGATAAGAATCGCGAGCCATGGGCTATTCCACTTTGCGTAGATTTTTTGATAACGTTTGTGCAGCGCACCTGCTCTACTCATAGAGAAGAGTGTCTTTATGAATTGGAGGATCGATGCTTCAATCGCACCGATGCTCGAGAGAAGTATTGTCACGACGGCAATAGTGCCGAGAGGCTTTGGAAAAAGCATATTCGCGACGTCGAAGACAACATTTGTACCTGATGCAGCGATCTGTTCTGGCGAGAGGGTGGAGTAGATAGCCATCATCGAGAGCATGGTAAGCGCAGCGACGACAATCATGACTGCCGAGACACTTTTCGTAATCCCATTGTTTGCAGTTGATGTTTCCTCTCCTACGTTCATTGCAACATCCCAGCCCCAGAAGAAGAAGAGGGCAATAAGCGTGCTCGAGACAAATGATTCTCTAGTGAACGAAGAAATGAGAAAAGGAAATTCAGGAAGTGTTCCACTTTTGAACACAAAAAGGTGATAGGCCGCAGCAATGATGATCGACAGCATGGTGACCAGACTCAGGCTTGTAACGAAGGTCTCAATCTTACTTGCAAAGCGAAGTCCGCGAAGGACGATGAAATTTATAAGTGAAAGAATAGCAACGCCGAGGATGGTGATGAGTGTTTTGTTCTCTGCAAATGCAGGGTTGATGACGCTGAGTATCCCGGTTGCAGCGGGAGGCGCTGCAGAAACAAGATAGATGACCGAGGCGACGAGTACGGCCCACCCCGAGAGAAAGCCAAGTGCCTTACCGAAGATCTCAGTGACCCAAGTAAACGATGCTCCATCATCAACCTTCAGTTTGTTGAGGTGAATGAAGGACAGCGTAATTCCGAAGATCATAAGACCCGAATAGAGTATGCTCGCTGGCGCAAGATTCCCTGCCGTAGAGAGTAGTGCTGCTGCAGCAGCGGCGATGCTGAGTGCAGGAGAAGTTCCTCCGATTCCGAGAAATATTGAGTCGATTGTGGCGATCTTTCTTTCCTGTGTTTCTTGTGTATGCATAACAGTGTTTCCATTATATCGTATTTTTGTGTATCTACTTTGAAATATCGATGATGGCAGTTCCATAGAGGGAGGCGTGCGTGCAGTGTGACAATACTATATAATATATAGTATGCAGTTGAATCACAGCGCAGCTATTTTGGTGCTCCTGAGTATGCTTGCCTTCGTTGCACATGCAGAAAATTCCACGAGGCCGGTGGAGCTTTCTGGTGTGGCAACAACAAGTAATGCAGTAATCGATCAGACCGCTCCAGGACCGGTTTTCCTTGATTGGAGTATGTCGGGTGCTGACAGTATATTTGAATTTTATATGCCATGGGGAATCAATGGTATCCGTGCAGAACTTTTACAGAACGATGAAGTTATTGCAACAACATCGTTGCTTGCGCGGACGCCTTTTGTGCAGCGAGCGGAGTTTAACCTGAAAAAACCCGGTGATGGAGTGTACGCATATCGAGTTAATCTCTGTTCGGGTGAAGCGACGAGTACAGGTTGCACTACAAGTCACATGGTATCAGTCAGTGTGCGTAAGGGGGAAGCTATCCTCGAGTCAGCATTACCCGAGGATGAGCAGTCGATAGAGCGGTTGCAAGAACTCAAAGATGTAGAGCTCGATCGTACTGCTGCGCGCATGGAGGCTGAGATGGTGCGCATGCGAGGTCTTGTGCCGAGCGGTAATCAGCAACAGCTTAGCCTAGAGATGCATGCAGAGCGAAATATTGAGCGAATAAGACGTCTGATTACATCGGATGTTCGGCGTGTGCTCTTTGCACCGGCCAATACGATTTCACGCTCAGCGTTTTTTGAGGCAGCACAGAAATTTCCCGCATTTTGCAATGAGTCAAATGGTCGAGAATCACTTGATACTGCTTGTGCTCGTGAACTTTCTGCAATCATTGCCTTTATTACGTATTACACAGGTTCGGATACTTCCAGTAGTAGGTCAGGCATGCAATATCCAAGAGGGGCAGTTTCATTTCTTGGGAACGATGCATCAAGATTCATGCAAATAATTCCTGGCAAGGAGGAAACCCTAGAAGGGCGTATCAAAGAGCATCCCGACGATGCATTGCTCGCGCTTTTTTGGTGGTATATGACACCGCAGAGTCCTGAACCCGATCCGCATAGCGCGCTTCTTGGTATATGGCAACCGAATGCTATTGATAAGACGAGGAACATTGCTCCTGGTTTTGGAGCAGCGATAAATATTGCTACGCACGGCAGGAGCTGTCACGGTGGAGATGTATTACCACAAGGGTATGTATTGCGCACATTATATAAGGGATTCCTTAGCGTATTTAATGTTCGTGACGAGTACACTGATCTCTGTGAAGAACAGTCGGCGTTTGGGATTGGGGGGTCTGCATTTCTACCACAATACTGGGAACCGGGGCGAGATGGCGGATACTGTACGCTCGACTTTAGAGAAAATAAATATTTTTTGCAGAATCCTATGAGTTTTAGTCTCTGCAGCTCTACCTCGCGCGGGGTCGCCACAACAACACATCCAATGTTGCAAGAAAGTTTTGCTGCTGCGGCACATTTATTGAATGTCATGATGGATCGAATCGGCCCGGGAGAAGGTTTGCATGCAAAAAGTAGTATGCCAGACATGCGCACGCAACTTAGTGCAACAATCGTGGGGACATATCCCTACTGGAGGGCATACGATGGAGATACTCAACCCGAGCAGCTCCCACTTACAAAGCTCAATACGCTATTTTTTGAAATCGCATCTCCTGGGCAAGAAGGTGAGCTCTTGCTGCATGATGAGAGACTTATGAACAATGAAGTCTTTGCAGGAGACTGCTATCGCGAGGACTGTGCGCGAGGACTACTCCATCAATTCGCACTTATACATGAGCGTTATCCGAAATTGAATATCATAATGAGTATTGGTGGATGGGATGGATCTGCTCATTTCGCGAAATTAAGTGACACAAAGAAGCGCAATAGATTTGTCACCGAAGTGCATACTTTGCTTGCACAGCACCCTGAGATCAGGGGCGTAGATATCAACTGGATGTACCCAAGTAATCTACCCGGTAATGATTTGATAAATCCTGGAGGAGACAGGGAGACGATGAGACAAATCATGATTGCGCTTCGTGATATGGAAAATAGATTATATGAAGATGATGGGGTGGTGCGAAAACTCTATCTCGGGGTTGGTGCAGGTGCGGATAATATTAATGCAGCTGGTCTCGGCGAGGTTGCCTCGCTTGTTGATGGTGTGCATCTTGCTACTTATGATCTCCACGGACCATGGGAAAAGGAAACGGGCCATGGGGCGCAGCTCTTCGCGACGAATATTGGTACCGATGTACTTAGTGTTGCATCTGTGGTGACACTCGCACGCAAGGCAGGGGTGCCTGCAAAGAAGATATTGATTGGAATTCCCTATTACGGAAGGATGTGGAGCGGAGTAGAACCTGGCTCGAATCCACTACTCCCCGGATTTGGAACTCCAACGAATGCGACAAGTAGCGCAACGCTTATCGATTACCGAACAATTGCAACGCATGTTCTTGGGAAAGGGCAATATCAATTTTATGAGGATGCGCTGCGTGGAGCAGTGTATCTTTACGACGGAGATCGATTTATTTCGTATGACGCGCCTGAGATGATTGAAAAGAAAATGCAATATGCATGGCAAGATGGTTTTGGGGGAGTACTTCTTGCGGATATTATGGGAGATGATGGGACACTTCAGGATAAAGTGCTTAGCGTGGTTGCAGCTCAATCTGAAAAGAAGACATGTAGGCTTTCAAGAAAGCCAGATCGAAACCTTGCCGCAAATAGTCGAGGTGCTGATGTCTTTGCGCTGCAGACATTCCTCGCATGTCTTGGGAATATTCCTGAACACATCGATATCAATGGAAATTACGGAGCCGCAACAGAAGCAGGGGTTAAGTTATTCCAGAAAGCCGAAGGATTGGAAGTCACTGGTGTTGTCGGCAAGGAAACAAGGGAGCGCCTTAGCAAATTCTGATCGGAACCACCCACTGGGGTGGTTTTCTTGATACCTTGCAAAAATGCCAAAATATAGTATAGTTCCAGGACCTGATCGATTTACTGCACCGCATTACTATGTGGATGCACAGGTGAAGAAAGAAGGTGTAAGTAGTGGGGAAATCCTGCTACTGAATAAATTACTTCAATTAATTCAATAATCTGGCTCATGCCAACACTCAACCAATTGAAGCGTAAGGCCCGCAAGGCGCCTGTGCGCAAGTCAAAGACAGTGGCACTCGGTCGTGGATTCAATGCAATCCAGAACCGTCCAAATGTCTACGCATCACCTTTCAAGCGTGGTGTATGTACAAAGGTTTCTACAAAGACCCCACGTAAGCCTAACTCTGCTATCCGAAAGATCGCACGTGTTCGCCTTACCAACGGTATGGAAATCACTGCCTATATCCCAGGTATGGGACATAAGCTCCAGGAGCACTCAGTCGTCGTCGTTCGCGGTGGTCGCGTGAAGGACCTCGGTCTTCGCTATACGATCGTTCGCGGTCGTCTCGATGCAGCAGGTGTCGAGAAGCGTAAGCAGGGTCGCTCACTTTACGGTGCTAAGCGCCCTAAGGCAGCTAAGTAATTATTGGTCCATTCCTAAGAAAATAATATTATGCGTCGACCAGTAAAGAATCGTAATATCCGCCAGGCGGACTTCAAGTACAACTCACTTGATATCTCACAGCTCGTAAACTACGTCATGTGGGATGGTAAGAAGACAATCGCAGAGGCAGTCGTTTATGACTGTATGGATGAGATTGCAAAGAAGACAAAGGTGGAGAATCCATCTGAAGTCCTCAAGGCAGCTATCCAGAACGCAGGTCCTTTGATCGAAATCCGTTCACGTCGTGTCGGTGGTGCAAACTACCAGGTTCCACGTGAGGTTCGTGACGAGCGTCGCCGTTTCCTCGCTCTCCGTTGGATCATCGGTGCAGCTCGTGCAAAGAAGGGTGTCAAAATGGCAACCAAGCTTGCAGATGAGATCATCGCAGCATCAAAGAATGAAGGTGAGGCTATTAAGAAGCGCGACAACGTGCACAAGATGGCCGAAGCAAATAAGGCGTTCGCGCACTTTGCTTGGTAATAAAAATGAACCCCTACTCGGGGTTCATTTTTATTACCAAGAGCGCGAACGCCTTATTTGCTCCGCCCATCTTCGTCGTGACCATATTTACGGCACTGGTCTTTTTCGCGTGATCGTCTGCTTTTCGCTTTCGCGGTACCATTGTACCGCTTCAAGCTCCAAAGCTAGACGCTGACGCGAAAAATACTCAGTGTTTCATGTTGTTGGTTGTGTGGCTTCGAAATCTGGGCGGTTTCATAATATAGACCTTGCGTCTCAGTAAAAAAATCACATAAGTTTCAGTGAAGTCTACATGCTATAATTCCACTAATGAATTCTCGGATCAGTCTCGGCTTCACGCTCATTGAGCTCCTTGTTGTTATTGCGATCATCGCACTGCTTTCAAGTGTTGTGTTCTCTGCTTTGACGACTGCACGCGTGAAGGCGCGTGATGCGAGTCGCATCGCAAACGCACGACAGCTCTCGCTCGCGCTCGAACAATATGAAATGACCAATGGTACCTATGCAGTCGCAGGCGCGGGGTATCAAGGAACCGGATCGGGTTATGCCTCATATGTCGGTGGTATTGATTACACAACCTCGATCGTTTCTGCTTTGAAGTCTTCGGGGACATATTCGTCCTCAAAACTTTCCGACCCACTCTATGGTGATCAGAACTATTTCATCGGTCGCTGTACGACAACGCTTGCATACACCTTGTATCTCAAGGTTGAACAGGACGCATTGAAGCAAGATGCTGCAGCGCTCTCTTCGGGTTGTGATGGTGCAACTGCAGTGAGCCTCGGTTTTAATTATGTCGCAGGCGGTAGTGGAGTTGGTGCATTTGGTGGCGGAATTGCGGGAGGGGGTGGAGGAGGTGCTCCATCACCAAAAATTTCAATTGGATACTCACACGCAATGGCGCTGGTCGGAGGATCACTCTATTTGTGGGGCAATGATGATAATGGAACGCTTGGGTTTAATCGCGCAGGTACAAAATCATTTCCGACGCAGATGGGGTCTTCTACCGATTGGAAGGATATTAGTGCAACGATGTTTGATTCATTTGCGATTAAAAATAATGGAGAGCTATATGCAACTGGGTACAATAATCACGGGCAACTTGGCTTCGGCGACGTGACACAGCGCAATGTGTTTACGAAAGTCGGTGCAGATACTTGGTCGAGCATTGTTGGTGGTCAGTACTATACACTTGGAATAAAAACCGATGGAACACTTTGGGCATGGGGGTATGGACAGTTCAACTCTCTTGGTCTTGCTACAACATCAGACATTCTCTTGCCTACTCAGGTAGGTACTGCGAATGACTGGAAGTCCATATCAGCTGGATTTTACTCTTCTGCGGGAATCAAAAATGATGGTTCGTTGTGGACTTGGGGTTATAACGCTTATGGCCAACTTGGTCTCAATAATACGACTGCACAACCGGTGCCAGTGCGTGTGGGTAGTGATACTGATTGGAAAAAAATAAGTATGGGATATGGCATTCTCATGGCAATCAAGAATAATGGCACGTTGTGGGCTTGTGGTGACAACACTTCGGGAAGACTTGGATTTGGCGATACTGCAATCAGGAGCGTGCTGACACAGCTTGGCACGGACACATGGAATGATATATCGGTCGGTAATGGTTTTCAGCACGGAGTAAAATCTAATGGAACGCTTTGGGCGTGGGGAGTACAGGGGTCAAGTCAGCTCGGTCTTGGAGATGCGGTAACACGCACCGTGCCGACACAGGTTGGTAGTGCAAGTGACTGGAAGTTCGTCTATGACAATTTGTATGCAAGCGTTATTGCGCAGAAAGTTGGTGATACTCTTTATTCATGGGGATACGGTGGAAATGGGGTGCTTGGTCTCGGAAATTTCTCGAACTACAATCTTCCTCAAGCGCTCACTCCTCCGTGGTGATGAGCGTAGTACGAGCACACGTTATGCTATACTTTATATATGAGTAATCCAATTACACCTATTGTTCCAGCAGAGAAGATACATATATTGCTTGCTGATGATGATGAGATGACCTTGCGCCTGTTTAGTTCATATCTTGTCGAGGCGGGGTATGAGGTCATTCACGCGCGCGACGGCAATGAGGCTCGTGAAATGGCGAGGCGTTTGCATCCTGACGTACTCTTGACCGACAATCGTATGCCGGTCATTGAAGGACTTACATTAATCTCCACGCTTCACCACGAGAAGGAGACAATGGATTTGCCTTGCATCTTGCTCACTAATGACGACCTTTCGCTCGAAGCGGAAAAGGTAATCAATGAGATTGGGGCTCTTTATGTACCGAAAGCAGAATTTAAGACGCACATCTGGTCAGCACTTGAGACTTGTTTGCATAAGATTGGGAAGGAAATTCCAGGTCCTGCGAAGGAATTCACTGCGAACTTGCTTGGAAAACAGTAGACAAAAAAGAACCCGCGTTGGGTTCTTTTTATATTCAAGTTTTCCACAGCGAAATATAATTTTGGATGTTATACTCAAAATTCATGACCAACCCGACGCACATTTTCGTTACAACATTGCTAGGCTGTCTCCTGGGTGCAACCCATGCAATTGCGGCTACAGTTCCTGCACTCGTTTTGCCATTTTAACATTCATATCTATTGAGCGTTGACGTTACCCCTTGCACATAGTAGGGTTGCGTTAGCGCTTTTTTGTTCCTTGGAGGGAATATGGCGACGAAGCAACTCACTTTCAAATCCGGTGAAGATGAAATCACCATTTCGCTGGATGGAACCGTGGTGGCGGTCATTCGTTACTGCCTCAACAAGATCTATCAAGTCGAGCTCTCACAAAAGATCTCGAGAATACTTGAATACCAGATCCTCTGTCACGTCTATCTTCTTTCGAATGTCGATGCGGGTGAAAAGACAATGCCACTCGACGCAGTGCTCGCGCTGCCCCAGCATGAAGTGCGCAATGAATTGCGGCGTCGCGATATCGCGATGGTGCGCGTTGCCTATGAGCACCTCACTGAGGCGCTTGCGGCAGTCATGAAGCGCGTTTCGCAGCAGTACCTTTCTGTGCAGGTTGTGCCACATGGGTTCAACTATCGCGATCATGTACATCTTGTATTCGATCTGCACAGCAAGCAGGAATTCAATTTCTGGATGTGCATGTCAGTTCCGAATTCGGACGAACATGACCTTCATGTCGTTCCCGGATATCATCCGTGCATGAATGGCAAGAAGGGTATTCACATGATCAATGGTGATACCGACCACCGTACGCATGGATATGCCGTGGTAAGAGTCGAGAGTCCTCTCGAGTCGCGGGCGGAAATGGGTAAGCATAGAGCCGCTTCCACTTGGTCGAACCTCACGCACCCCTTCTGTGCGAAAGGGAGGAGTGTCGTGGTCACCGTCCGCGAAGGCCTGCTCCGCACTAAGGATGGTGTTCGCGAACTATCACGTTTTCTTCTTGCAGCACTTGGGAAGACCGATGAGTATGTCGAAGTGAGTGGAGGCTTCAGTGCCCCGCTCAAGTGCGCTCATAATCGCCTCATCGAGAAGCGCATTCCGTCGCCATCTCAGAAGAAGCACTTTGGACAGAGCGTGCGAGGTTCAGAGCAACATTGCGTGTGGGCATATCGCACACTACTCGCCGAGGGAAAACTCGAAGGCGCTTACGTACCCAAGTGGTTTATCGAGGAGGACTGGCTCGGCATCTACAAAGGCGCCGAAGAAAAGCCTGGTCTCTACTGAAATATAGCCCGTCTCCGGACGGGTTTTTCTGTTGCTTTACGGAAAAGTCAGCGATGTTATATTAAAGAGAGACAACAAGGAGGCATTATGTCGCTTACCCCAGGAGATGATTGTGTTGCGCTAACCTATTCTGCGCATTGGGTCTTCGACGCAAAGCACGAGGAAGACCTCAAGGCGGCGGGTGATGACCCTGCGCTCATTTCGCTCGTGAATCACCAGGCGAATATGCGGCAATACCTTGCCGCAAAGGAGCAGCTCGAAGGAAAGAAGATTACCATTGGTTATGCGCTTGATGTGCAAGGGAAGTACATCGGAGGCACATTCATGGTGTGCGAAGTGTTTCCCGAGATGAGTATGAAGCGCTCGTTCTTCACGATGTTCGCGTATCCTATGGCACCGGGGGCAGTACGACTCACTCGTCTCCATGTCATTCGTGCAACGACAATTATGTTTTCATAAACAATACACGCGACTCGTCGCGTGTTTTTTATTTCATGCCCCATCTTGCTTGTCTAAATGAATATTGTGCTCCATGCCCAGTATGGTAGAGTCTTGGAAGAATGTACGCTGAAAGGAGAGCTTTATGTATAACGCGCGCGAAAGAGGGCGTGCGTATGCTTCACGTCCACTCTCACCAGCATTCAAGCCACATCAAGTAATCCAGAATGAAAAAGCGGAAACGCTCGCTTACGCATGTTTTTCCCATCGACATGACCTTCTCGTGCGCCGAGAGTCGACATATGCGGGTGGACCACAGGGGTGTCCGCTCATGTTCAAGGATAGGATTCTTGTAGGAAAGCAGGCATTTGAGCGGCTGCGGACTTATGGCATTGCAATCCCATTCTTTTCCTACGTCATAGCCGAGAGTACGGCGCAGCATCGCCCGTGTCTTCTTACGGTCATTGAGCGAGTTAATGGAAAGAACGTGACTGATATTGCTCCCGCAAGTAAAAAACTAGCGCGAGATGTTGAAGGAGTGTTCATACGATTCCTGAATTACCTCAAGGATACAAAGGAGTCGGGCGGTCCATTCTGGAGCGACTTCAATATTCACCAGTTCATGTATGGCACGCTCGAAAGGGACCCCCATCCAAGGATCTATCTTGTTGATGTGGAGCCCTATGCAGGGAAGTGGCCGGCACCCGGAAGTGCTACTCCCGAGGCCGAATTGATGCTCACTCGTGGTTATCTCATGCAGCTGATGAGTGTATATTTGGGCATTGATGGATTCGAAACGCGCAATAACAACGGAATTTTGCTGAAGCGTGCACGTGTGCTACTTGAAATTGCCGTTCGCTCTATCCCTCCTGCTCCTTTGTATAACGAATTTCGGGATAATCTCCTGCTCTTGCTTACGTGGAAGGCATGAGAGAGCACCAAGGTCGATCCTTGGTGCTTTTTTGTATACGAAGGGGTAGACTCTTGATTTTTTGCGTATTTGCGCTATAGTTGGCCCATTACTCACGAGTTTTGGAGTTTTTTGGGCTCCCGAACTTTGCGACATCGTCGCAGCATTAATTGTTAAGATAATTTTTATGGATCAATCGTATCCGCTCGAGAAAACTCGAAACTTCGGAATCATTGCGCACATCGACGCAGGCAAGACGACAACGTCAGAGCGTGTGCTCTTTTATACTGGTGAGTCTCACAAGATTGGTGAGGTGCACGAGGGAGCAACGGTCATGGACTGGATGGAGCAGGAGCGTGAGCGCGGTATTACGATTACCTCTGCTGCGACCACTGCGTTTTGGACTCCAACCTACGCAGACAAGAAGGATGCTGAGAAGAAGTTCCGCTTCAATCTCATCGACACTCCTGGACACATCGACTTCACCATCGAGGTGAAGCGTTCTCTTCGCGTCTTGGACGGTGCAGTTGTCGTCTTCGACGGCGTTGCTGGTGTCGAGCCACAGTCAGAGACCAACTGGCGTTATGCTGACGATGGAAAGGTGCCACGTATCTGTTTCATCAACAAACTCGATCGTATGGGTGCATCATTTGAGCGTTCATACCAGAGTATCTTGAATCGCCTCACGAAGAATGCAGTGCGCATGCAGATTCCTGTTGGCGAGGAGGAGAATGTTTCTGGTGTCATCGATCTCTTTGAGCGCGTTTACTACACGTTCGAGGGAAACATGGGAAATACACTCGTGAAGCACGAAGTTCCTGCAGAGTACAAGGATGATGTCGAGAAGTACCGTGGTGAGCTCATTGAGGCAGTTGTTGCCCAGGATGAGGCACTCATGGAGAAGTATCTCGAGGGTGTTGAGCCAACGATGGAGGAGTTCAAGAGGGTGATGCGTAAGGCAGTTATCGCGAACAAGATTATCCCAGTGTACACTGGTACTGCTCTCAAGAATAAGGGTGTACAGCTCGTGCTCGACGCAGTCGTCGATTTCCTTCCAAGCCCACTTGATATCCCACCTACAAAGGGTATTGATCCAAACACTGATCAGGACATCACTCGTCTTGCATCGAACGATGAGCCATTCGCCGCACTCGCATTCAAGGTTGCTGCAGATCCATTCGTGGGTCAGCTCACCTTCTTCCGTGTGTACTCAGGAAAGCTTGAGGCAGGTTCATACGTCTACAATGCAACGAAGGGAAAGAAAGAGCGTATCAGTCGTATCGTGCGTATGCATGCAAACGACCGTGAGGAAGTGAAGACTGTGTACGCGGGAGAGATCGCAGCTGCGGTCGGTCTCAAGGACACCTTCACCTCAGATACACTTTGTGATGAGGATAAGCCAATCATCCTTGAGCGTATCGTTATCCCTGAGCCAGTCATCTCGATGCGTATCGAGCCAAAGACAAAGGCAGATCAGGAGAAGATGGGTGTTGCGCTCTCACGCCTTGTTGCGGAAGATCCTACATTCCGTGTTACTACCGATGAGGAGACAGGTGAGACAATCATCTGGGGAATGGGAGAGCTTCACCTCGACATCATCGTCGATCGTATGAAGCGTGAGTTCAACGTGGAGTGTACAACCGGCAAGCCACAGGTGGCATTCCGTGAGACCATTCAGGGTTCTGCTGAGCAGAATGAGAAGTACTTGAAGCAGTCAGGTGGTAAGGGACAGTACGGTCACGTAGTGATCCGTATCAAGCCTATGGAGCCACTCGCAGAGGGTGCAACCGTTCCAAAGAACGTCACACGCGAAGCAGACTTCGAGTTCATCAACAACATTAAGGGCGGTGCAATTCCTCAGGAATTCATCCCCGCAATTCTTAAGGGTGTGCGCGAGGGTCTCGATCGCGGTGTCGTCGCAGGTTTCCGCCTCGTCAACGTTTCAATCGAGCTCTTCGATGGTTCATACCATGATGTCGACTCATCAGAAATCGCCTTCAAGATTGCTGCATCGATGGCTGTTCGCGAGGCTGCTCGCAAGTCACGTCCAGTGATCCTTGAGCCAATGATGTCAGTGGAAGCAATCTTCCCTGATGAGTTCATGGGTGATGTTTCGGGTAACCTTTCATCACGTCGTGGACAGATTAGCTCAATGGGTGAGCGAGGTATGAACAAGGTGCTTACTGCACTCGTTCCACTTTCAGAAATGTTTGGATACGCAACAACATTGCGCTCAATGACACAGGGTCGTGGTACGTTCACCATGACATTCCAGGAGTATGCTCCGGTGCCTGCCAACATCGAAAAGGATATTGTTGCATCACGCGCAAAGTAAGAACGCCCCTTCGGGGACCAGGCGTTCTTGCCCGTAGATGTCTCGCCTCCGCGAGCCATATCAACTCAAGCAAAAACCACCATCAATGCATGGTGGTTTTTGCTCTTTCGGGTAAATCTTCATATTTTGGCGACCTTGCCCTCACGCTTCGGCATGCGACTCGCTCACCGTACTCCATGTACGGCTCGCTAGAGTTCGCACGCCTCCAGCGAGGGCAATCTCATCCCAAATCTGAAATTTATCGTTCAAATAAAAACGCCCCTCGGCGTTTTTATTTTTCAAGATTTGCTGAAGCGCTATGACCTTGCTATTTTATTGTACTCGATAAAATGGAAAGGGGCCGGGAAAACAGCAGTTTTCCCGTGGAGGAAGGCAGTGAGTCTTCGAGCGCCCTGAACCGTGGGTTTCCGAGGAGCAATATTCCTCGCGGTTTCATTGTTTGTTATAAGTAAAAACGCCCCACGGCGTTTTTGGGGAGGTCTAGCGGCCAGAAAAATCTTGGGTATAGATTGCGCACTTGTAAGCGCCAGGGCTACTGATGACGGTGGGGTCTGCGAAGTCTCCGTTTGGGAGACAGAGCGACATGGTGTCGGACAAATATCCCGTTTGTAGTTTATACCCCGCACCATTTGAAGCATAGTGATAGCCTTCCGTTACGCCTACTCCCGCACAGCCACTGGGGTCGATTGGCAGTATGGGGATGAATTCGGGTGCAAGGTCGGGGATGAACCCATTGCTTCCCGAGCGGTCGAGTCCCCAAGGGCCATCACCGGGATTTTTGCAAACACTAAGCCACATATTGGATGTGTTTGGGTAGGTATTGTATTTGTCTTTGTAGAGTTCGAGTGCCGTGTTGAGCTGCTTGAAGTCGCTGTAGCGTCTTGCGACACGCGCTTTCATGCGTGCACTGCTCAGTGCAGCCAGGATGACACTCGAAAGAAGTCCGATAATCGCAATCACAACCAAGAGTTCAATGAGAGTGAATCCTTTTTGATGTTTCATCAACGTATTATAGGTCAAAAACATATTTGAAGATACGGACAATTTCGTAAGTTTAATTGCTTATACTCCTCAGTAGTTCGAATGTTGTTGAGTGTGAGTAGGGAGTCAATCTAGAGGAGAAGCTTGCCGAGGCGGCCGTCGAAGACATTTGTACCTTGGCCGTCACGTGCGGTGACTTGGGAGGCGGGGAGAAGGTTGATGTAGGCTCTCCTTGGGTTGGTGCGGGCGAAGTAGATGTCGACGAACTGATATGAGCCAAAGCTCAGTCCTTTGGTGGTGCCTCGCACGATGTTAATGACACCTCGTTCTTGTTGGTTCGGTACAGCCATCTGAAAGTCAGAGTTCGCTGCATCGAAGTGATCTATTTTGAGTGCATCACTGTCGTAGGCGAGGACAAGCTCGGCGGCATTGATTACTGCATCTTCTGTTGAGATTGATATGCGCACATGCGTCAGCATGATGTCTCCGGTGTCATCAAGTTGCTGCATGTCGATGCTTGCATAATCTCGCGCCGCAAGTGCAAGGGATGGAAGAGCACCGCTGAATATTGCCATGAATACAAAACTCACGAAAAGACGTTGTACGCGAATACGTGAATGGAGGTGTAGCATAATTCGAATGAAGTATGAATTGTATAAAGAAAAACCATCGCTTAGGATGAGTCGAGAGATGTAGCACGTGTATGCGTGATACAAGGGTGACCGGTTACGCCAGTAGCTCCGCACGGTTCAGGCGTCCAAATAAGAACCGCGTTTCATTGCTTCCACCTAAGTATGTATAGTGAATTATGGTTTGCATTTTAAGTCAAGCATTTTATACTTGACTAATATAATTGTAAGTGTCATATGGGTTGTCCTAGGGCAGGTGCACAAATTCGATATTGTTCTCGTTGCATTTCTGTTTGGTTGTTGTAGTGTAACTTCAGAAAAGTATATGGAGATTCTATGTGCGTGTGTGAAAAGTATCCCGAGGTCTTGCTCTCTGTGCAAAGCGTCCAAAAACTCGCGCGAGCTGATGGTTTGAGGAACGCGTCAATTGTGCGCAGAGTACTGATTGACGATCGTCCGGTTGTGCTCGTGCAAGCTTGGAATAAATACAATCAAAAAGTTCACCTCTTGCTTTGCCCTGGTGATGTCTGCTATCGCAAAGAACTGCAGGTGCTTCCGAGCGGCGAAAAAGTCCTGACTCGCATCATAGAGGACACATACAAGTGCCAACGCAAAGAAGAACTTCGAAAACAGATTCGTACTGAAGTTGAAGCTGCGTATCGGAAGGGGAAACTCTCTTATGATCCAGTGCGACTCATTATGAATATGTTTGAGCGCGTTTCTGCGGGGGAGTATCTTGGAGAGTTCAGCCCCGGCATTATTTACGTTCAAGAAGTCGCAGAGATGCTGAATCGAATATTTCTTTCAAAGCCAGGAATTCTGGGAGCAAAGTCGTTCTGTAGTTTTAAGGAACGCAAAAAGCGTTTTGCGAACGATCGGCCACCATTCTTCCTTAGTCTTGGTTTTCCGCTCGAAAAGATCATGGGAAAACTTAGGGTCGATAATTCGCTTGCGTATGCTCCGCTCACGAACGAGGAGTGTCGTACTGCTGCATTTTTCGAAGATACGCTTGCGCTTATCGAACGTCTTGTGGAGCAGAAGAAATTGGGCCTACATGGAATGATTCTCTGTGCCCCTTACCCCGAGGAGACGCCTGATCAAGAGCGTATATTGCTCGAGGAAAATCACAGTGCGCTGCTCTATGCGCGCGTGGAAGGGATGCATGTCTTCCAGGTGCAGCGTCATTATAATCCTGAGTTCGCGTCCCTCTGCGTTTTCAGGCAGCAAGGTGAGACGCGTGCAAAGATTGTCGCTGTGAAGAAGGTGCACCTCTCCTTTGGTGCCATATTCGGGCCAGATGTTTCGGATGTGGAATACTGGAGTGAGTGTTTCTCTTACTTCCTGTTGCATGGTCGTTTGAAATAGAAAGATGGGGCACCTCGGTGCCCCTTTTCGTTAGTATCTTCAATAACTGATTTCCTTGACAGGTGTCAATATTTTATGTAGTTTAAAAACAGTAAAGCTCAAAGAAAGGGGGTCGGTATGTCCAATACCAGCGCACTTTCCCCCGACGTCCTTTCGTATCTCGAAAGTATTCGTGGGGCTCCGTGCTATCTTGAACGTTTCCTCTCTTGTCCTGATTTCAAATTCATGCGAGAAATCGCAAAGGACTTTGGCGGTATTGAAATTGCCCTCCCGAATACGCACTACACGTTTATGCTTAACGTGTATGGTGTCATCATGTTCCAACCTTCGGGCGACTATGGGTATGGTGTCACCGTCAGAGGTGTGGACGAGGATAGTGCTACTCATGAGGCGAGGGTGCGAGAGTTTCTCTCTGCGGTGCGGAAGTCCATTTATCCCGAAACGGATAGCGCATGGTGTGCATCTGTCGTTGTGCAAGCATGTTACTCCGCGATCACTGCTCGCGTGGGAAATGCCATAAAACGTAGCGTTCGTGAATGATGTGAAGCGCCGACCTGGTCGGCGCTTTTTTGTTGCTTTACCCCTCTGGTATAATACTAATATGATCGAATCCTTACATAACCATACGACGGCGTCCGACGGCAGACTTTCTCATAAAGAATTATTTAGCCTCGCAGAGCAGCTCGGAGTTGGAGTACTTGCATATACTGATCATGATGCACT
Organism: Candidatus Paceibacterota bacterium; assembly: GCA_035583355.1. Lineage (NCBI taxonomy): Bacteria > Bacillati > Minisyncoccota > Minisyncoccota bacterium. Next base: position 202,878 of record DATEZQ010000003.1, read on the forward strand.
TCCTGATGATAATGCACTAAAGTTTCTTGAGTCGGTGCGTGATCGGAAGACGAAGTGGATCATTGGGATGGAAATCACCGCGTCACTCCCCGATGAGTGTTACGGTCACACAGGTACGATTCATGTGGTCGGACTATTCCTTGATCCACACAACGAAGCACTTCGTGAGCATGCACGCAAGGCACAGGAGGCACGCATTGAGCGCATGCAAATAATCGTACGCAAGTTGAGTGACTTAGGTTTCATGATTTCTGAGCAAGACTGCCTCAAGGAGAGTGGTGGTGAGTCTGTAGGTCGTGTCCATATTGCAGCTGCGCTCGAGTCGCATCCGGAGAATGGCGCAGTGCTCCAGCACTTGATGCTTCAGATGGAAGTTGCTGGTCGCACTGATAAGCGTATCGGTGACAAATATGCCCGTATGATTGCAATAGGCCCGCGGCAATATATATATGATGTATGCCTTTCTCCTGATGCATTCAAACCCGCATATGTTGAGGCGCGTTATACCCCAGATATTGATGAAGCAACGACGCTCATTCGTCATGCGGGAGGTATGTCATTCATCGCACATTACTCGTACGAGCGAAAGAAGCTGCCGATGGAGACGGTACGCGCATTGCTTCGAGAGAATCGCGTTGATGGAGTAGAGGTCGTTTATGGTGCGGGGATGAAGAATACAAGTGAAGCTGCGACATTCGAAGAAGATAAGATTGCGCTACGTACACTCTGTACGTTGTATGGCAGGCAGATCTCGGGAGGAGCTGATGCGCATTCCACTGAAGACCTCGAGCGTTACGCTGCAGATAAATCTTTCTCTGGAGAGAGTAAGGGATTGGCTGCAAAGATCATTGCTACTGGTCAGGTGGAGGTGCGTAATTCATCAATCACTATTACATCATAAAGAAAATCGCCACCCTAAGGTGGCGAGTTTTTATTTCGGTTTCGGAATGCCGAGGTGGAGAAGGAACTCACCTCGATCGCTTCCATAGGAACTTGTGAGGAGGTCGAGCTTCACGGGAATTTCCCTGCTCGCATCTTTGCCATTGAAGTCAAGTGTGATCGTCGTCGATTGCTTGCTCGAAAACTTTTGACGAATCCCACTGTGCCTGTAGCTGCTAATGAGGCTTTTCTGCGTGATCGCCTGTCGGCCGATGAAAATGTCGTAGATGCGAAACTTGTTGCCATCTTTCGAGGTAACCTGCGTCGCTCCGCGACCATACTTGCTGAACAGGTGATCGCCGATCGTGAGCTCACTGTCGGCTCCGAGATTTGTTACAAGGATGTCGACATAGATGCTATTGGGCCGCTCGCTCAATATATAGAAGCGCTTGACTTCGAAGGTGAAGCCATTCTGCTTCACCATGACTTCGGTTGTGCTCCCTGCTGCACTCGTGTGCTGATCGGGCCCGAATTCCTGAAACGACATGCGCAAGAGATCAGAGACGAATTCATCTTTCAGAATCGTCGCACTTGCAACGCTGAGCACTTCGCCTGAGGTTGAGCTGATGAGTCTTGCATTGATGCGGAGCCCAACATTCGTATCGGTGATGCTACCCGTGAGGATCGCATCGATAGCGAGGAGCTTGCCGAGGCGCTGAATTGCTGCCCCATCGACGGGTCCGGAGAGCTCAAACTTTTGCTCTTTGAGAATCTTCACCAACAATTCGCGCTCAACGATTTGGAATTTCCGTGTCTCGAAGAGTTTCACGGTGAGCTCTTCGGCAAGGATCTTTCCGAATGCACTCGTTTGGCTATCGCCACCAGAAAGACTGAGAATCGCGATTTTGATAACGCCTGTCTGTCGGCTCTTGCTAGAGATGTCTGACGCGAGGTTTGTGATGCTTGCGTCGAAACGGTCGCTCGCGGGCTGCGCTTGAAGCGTGGGCCCAAACACAGTGAGCATGAAAGAGAAAAACAGAGAGAGAAGAACATTCCAAGGCTTCATGGGAGCTCCTTTGGGGGAGTGTATTCTGTGCTGAGTATGCAATATTGTCTGTGTATAGTCAAGTATTTGTTAGTTATCCCATATATAGAAAAACCGCCACAAGCTGTGGCGGTGTGCATTACTTTTTCGGCAGGTCAGTAAAGGTGATGTATCTTTGCCTGCCCGCGTCTTCGAGTCCGGTGACCGGAAGTGCGAGTGAACTACACAAATAGACATTCTTGCCCGCGTCGCGGAATTGTACGACGATAGTGATGCTTGAATGCGCAGGGAAGACGTGCGAAACGTTGTTTGCAAGCGATCGTGATGATCCAGCGATGCCAATTCTTGGATGCCCGTACGTGGTTCCCCAGTTGGTTTGGAGAAGTCCATCATCTCCGAGCCAGCCACTTTTTCCGAAGGTCAGTTCGGTTGTGGTTGGCCCATTATTCGTCACCATGATTTCAAATACTGCCGCCCCGAGTTCATCTTTGTACGAACGCGTGATTACGAATGTGAAGTTCTTGTGCTCGACAGTGAATTCGGGAAAGTGTGTGGTGAGGTGCGCAGCGGTCGAGGCTGGGGGAAGCGCACGGTAAGATCTGAGTGGAGCATGCTCGCCAAGGAGTCCGAGGACGAGCGCATCTTTCTCGAGCGTTACTGCGGCAAGACTACGTATCTCTCCCGTCATTGTGTCGACAAGGCGAGCGAATACGCGAACGTCGTTCGGTCGATTCACGAATCGTCCAGTGATGATTGCCTCAACTTTGAGCAGACGCCCGAGGCTTTTTATGGAGTCTGTATCGATTGGGCCAGTGAGTTCAAGTTTTTGCTCTTTGAGCACCTTTACAATCAGCGTGCGTTCAACGATATTGAACTTACCTGTCTGGAAAAGCCTCGTTGTCATTTCTTCGGAAAGTGTGTTCCCGAGTTCAGTCTCTTTGCCAGCCAGGTTGGTGAACCCAACGACCGCAACATGCATTTCCTTTGAGCGGTAAGTTCCATCCGCGAGCTTGCCTGCAAGGGCCGCCATCTGCATATCAAAATTACTGGGCGTGTTGGCGAGGGAGGTGTTGGCGAGAGTCAGCAGCAAAAACGTAAGAAGCAATCGCGTACAGGTAGTGATCAACATAGAATCTCCATTGCAATGTACGAGCTACATGCAGTATGCAACTATTGTTTCTGTCAGTCAAGTAATGAGAAATTTCTTCAATTGAGAGCAAAATCTAGTAATTGACATACATCATTGTTACATGTATGGTTAGCCCAGCTGTACATTCATACTTTTTGCAAAGGGAGCCAATCATGAAAGACTCTACGAAGAAAGCGATGAAATATGGCCTCTGGGCAGCGCTCATTGGTGCGCTTCTCTTTTTCTTCTATCGCGTGCGCAAGCGCATGCAGGGCCAGCAAGCAAGAAATGATGCGCGCGGCGCAAGGGTCATTGACGCTGAGGTCATTGATATGAGCGACTGCAATATCGGCGGAATCAATCAGCCCCCTCCCGACAGTAAGGTGAAAGAAGCGGCACATGCTGCGCTTGATGAACTGACAAGTTGGGCTGACGCGGCACAGCGTGCTGCGCAGACGGACTGGTTCCGCAAGCTGACCTCACTCAACTTCTTCTCCAAAAAGTGAAAGGAGTTTCCATGAATGCGATTCTGACTTTTCTCCGTGGCCTCGCCACAAGCGCAGGGAATGCGGTGAGCAACATACTCAAGACCATGTTCCTCGCGAGTATCTTCATGCTCGGACTGACGTTCGTCATGTGGCTACTCAACATCTTTGGCCTGAAGGAGCTGAACTACGTGTTCTTCTTCCTTGGTGGCATCATGATTTTCTTCATCGGATTCAATCCGGCGACGATTGTGACGAGTATTCTCGTCGGTGCCGTCGCAGGAGGGATCAATCGAGAAGGCATCATGAAGGGTGCGCTTACGGGTCCTGCTCGTTTGCTCTACTTCATCATCGGCCTCCTCTATGCCTTTTTCGCCCTTGCGGGACTCCTCGCCACGACGTCGTTCGCGGAAAGCCCGAGCTCCTTCTTTGCCATCATGGCAATGACCATGCTGCTCGGCGTCGCGACCGCTTTCGTCGGTGCAAAGGCGAGTAAGTTCGCGTTTGCGGTAGTTGCGGTGTACGCAGCCTACATCTGTGTTCGCGCAATTTGGGCGATCATTCCCGTGGAAACGAAGTACAACCTGGGAATTCCCATTTCGGCGATCCAGGACATCGACAATGTCATCGGGACGGGATCGAAAGAAGTAAAAAGAACTATCGATGCCATCGTCACGATCGAGGAGCGCAAGGCGAACATCATTCGTGAGGAAAAGCGAAGGCAGTATGAAGCTGCTGAAGCAGCCGCAGCAGTCCAGCGCGAGGAGGATGAACGCAGGGACAAAATCCGTCGCGCGAAAGAAGAGGAGCAGCGAGCTCATGATGAGCTCAAGAGAAAACTCGATAAGACCATCAACGACCTTGAAGGGGACAAGTAGCACCAAAGGCGCACCATGAGTGCGCCTTTTTTATATGTTCTTGCTTGTGCTATACTTTACTATATGGATATTCTTTCACACGCACTTTGGGGAGGGGTAGGTTTTGGTCGCAAGAATAGGAGCGATTTTTGGGCAGCATTTATGCTTGGTATGTCTCCTGATCTCCTTGCTTTCGGCATTCCCTCAATCACAAGAATCATCACTGCATTGTCAGGAAATGGCTTACCTGAAGAGTTTCACAGGAATATGGCGTATTTTCCATCGTATGTATTTACGCTGTACTCGATAGGGCATAGTTTGGTTATATTTACACTCGCTTTCATTGCGGTGTGGATTTTTCGAAAAAAGCCATATATTCCCTTGTTTGCTTGGTTTTTTCACATTTTTCTCGACATTTTCACCCATAGTATCGACTTTTTCCCAACGCCATTTCTATGGCCGCTCTCGGATTACCATTTTGATGGCCAATCTTGGGGACAACCACTCATATTTATCCCTAATGTCCTCCTCCTGTTTGCTGCCTATGGTTATTGGGCGTGGATGAGAAGGAAAGATAAAATGTTGCAGTTCAAGGATTCTTGACAGATATCTGAGATATTGTGAAATGAGCCAATGTTGCTTTCAGTATATTGTCCCCACGATATCCACGCAGTGCCTTGACTATTGCTCATGCTCTGGTATACTCCCATTCAACGTTGCAGTGTCTGTTTTTACGCGATTTGGCTGTCCTCCGCAAGAGGAAAACCAAACATACAACAGTTAAATCGCTAGGAGGAAAACGTACAGTAGCACGTGGGATTAAATAAAGTAGTAGGCCCTTCGCCTACTACCTCTTAAACTTTGCAAAATTTTTATCGAGAGATAAATTTATGTGCAATTAATAATATAAGTCATACGAATTAATTTTATGGCAGCAGAAGCATTTGATCGTTCAAAGCCACACGTTAACGTGGGCACCATCGGTCACGTCGACCACGGCAAGACCACTCTTACCGCAGCGATCCTCCACGTGCTCCACATGGCAGGTTGTGAGGTGAAGATGAAGGGAGTTAACGAAATCGACTCAGCACCAGAGGAGAAGGAGCGCGGTATTACTATCGCCCTCTCACACAATGAGTATTCTACAAAGACCCGCCACTACGCACACATCGACGCACCGGGCCACGCAGACTACATCAAGAACATGATCACCGGAGCAGCACAAATGGACGGTGCAATCATCGTCGTTGCAGCAACCGATGGTCCTATGCCACAGACACGTGAGCACATCCTTCTTGCAAAGCAGGTCGGCGTACCTCGCATCATCGTCTTCTTGAACAAGGTAGACATGGTTGATGACGCTGATCTCGTTGACCTCGTTGAGGAGGAGATCCGTGATCTTCTCGAGAAGCAGGGCTTCGATCGCAATTGTCCAGTTATCCGTGGTTCAGGTCTCAAGGGACTCGAGGCTACATCAGTTGATGACGAGTGGGCAAAGAAGATTCTTGAGCTCACTGATGCTCTCGATACCTACATCCCAGTTCCACAGCGTGATACAGCAAAGCCATTCCTTATGCCAGTTGAGGACATCTTCTCAATTGAAGGTCGTGGTACGGTTGTGACCGGAAAGATCGAGCGCGGTATCATCAAGGTTGGACAGGACATTGAGATCGTTGGTCTCAAGGATACTGTAAAGACAACAGTGACTGGTATTGAAATGTTCAACAAGTCACTCCAGGAGGGTATGGCCGGCGACAATGCAGGTATTCTCATCCGCGGTATCAAGAAGGAGGACGTTACTCGTGGTCAGGTGCTTGCAGCACTCGGCTCAGTAACTCCACACTCAGAGTTCGAGGCAGAGGTGTATATCCTCAGCAAGGACGAGGGTGGACGCCACACACCATTCTTCTCAGGCTACAAGCCACAGTTCTACATCCGTACAACGGACGTGACTGGTGAGGTTACACTCAAGGAGGGTGTTGAGATGGTTATGCCAGGCGATACTGTTACCTTCAAGGTAAAGTTGATCGCTCCAGTTGCACTCGAGGACCAGACACGTTTCGCTATCCGCGAGGGTGGTCGTACAGTCGGTGCTGGTGTCGTAACAAAGATCGTTAAGTAATAAACAAGTCTTTTTGCTCAATCTTGCAGTGGTTCGCCGCGCGACTCGCTCGATGTACTCAATGTACATCTCGCTAGAGTTCGCACGGCTCCACCACCGCAACCTTGAACAAAAATCTCTTGTTTATGAAAAACGATAAATGTTCGTAATCGTTCCCGTAATGGTGTGACGATTCGTCCCATCATTATTAGAACAAAATCCTACGTTTACTGAAATATATGACAACTGCGGAACACACAACGAAGAAGGCAGCTGCGAAAAAGGTAGAAGGAGGAGGCATGCTCCGCATCCGCGTACGTGCATACGAGTCAAAGATCCTCGACGCTTCAGTGCGCCAGATCATGGACACGGCTGCTCGTCTCGAGGCGTCGGTGCACGGACCAATCCCACTTCCAACCCACATCACCAAGTATACGGTGAATCGCGCGACCTTCGTCTATAAGGATGCCCGAGAGCAGTTCGAAATGCGCATTCATAAGCGCCTTATCGACATCTTGAATCCAAACCAGAAGATCATTGAGGCGCTCACAAACTTGACCCTTCCGTCAGGAGTGAACATCGATGTGAAGATGATGTAATCTGAGCTTGCTCAAATTACACCAGTGCTTGTAATAGCATATGGTTATGTCAGTGATGACATGCACCGCATTGAAAATTATAGGTAGTCCTCGATGATGTTGTCCGCAAGGCAACCGCTCACGGAACTACTGGAGTCCAAGACTCTTTACGCCTATGGGTTTACCCATACGCACTATTAAGTCATGGCCACGTCTACTTTATTGTAGACGTGGCCCTCTGACATGATGGTTCCCACAAATCATCATTAACTAAAATAAATTTATGAAGTATATTCTCGGAACAAAGCAGCAGATGACACAGTTCTACACCGCCGATGGCAAGTGTGTAGCAGCAACCGTCCTCGTAGCTGGCCCAATCACCGTGACTGCAGTCAAGAACGTTGAACGCGATGGCTATGTCGCAGCACAGATTGGTTTTGGTAAGCAGCTTCCTCAGCGCCTCAACAAGGCACAGGTCGGAGCACTCAAGGATCTTGGTTCATTCAAGACACTCCGTGAGTTCCGTCCAAAGAATGGTGAGCTCGATGTCACTGTCGGTCAGACGATCGGCGCAGATGTCTTCTCAGCAGGAGATGCCGTCACGGTATCCGCTACCTCAAAGGGTAAGGGATTCCAGGGAGGTGTGAAGCGCCACGGTTTCCATGGTGGTCCTCGTTCTCACGGACAGGCACACTCAGAGCGTGAAGTTGGTTCTATCGGTGCCGGTGGTATGCAGCGCGTCATGAAGGGACTCCGCATGCCAGGTCGCATGGGTAGTGACAAGGTCACGGTCAAGGGTCTCTCGATTCTCGCAGTCGATCCCGTTAATAATCTCCTCGTTGTTTCTGGTGCAGTACCAGGACGCCGCGGAACTGTTGTCGAAGTAACTGGTAACTAATATGGCAAAAACACAAATTTCGCTTGAAGCACCTGTTTACTCAGCAGCAGGCAAGAAGGCAGGTACCATCACACTCGCAGAGTCAGTGTTCGGTGCAAAATGGAATGCAGACCTTGTTCACCAGGTAGTACTTGGTATGCAGGCAAATGCACGCCAGCCTTGGGCACACACAAAGGATCGCTCAGAGATCTCCGGAGGTGGCCGCAAGCCATGGAAGCAGAAGGGAACTGGTCGTGCTCGTCACGGATCATCACGTTCTCCAATCTGGCGCCACGGTGGTGTCACGTTCGGTCCTCGCAATGACAAGGACTACTCAGTCAAGATCAACCGCAAGATGCGTGTGAACGCACTCTTCTCTGTACTTTCAAAGAAGTATGCAGCAGGTCAGGTCCTCTTCGTTAACGAGCTTGCACTCGCAGCTCCAAAGACAGCAGAGGCACGTGAGATCATGACCAAGCTTGGAACCATTGCTGGTTTCGAGGAGGTAGGAACACGTCGCAAGAATGCTCTCTACGTTGTACTTCCAAAGATGGACGTTGCAGCAAAGAAGAGCTTCCAGAACATGGGTAATGTACTCATGGGAACAGTAAGCACACTCAATCCGGTCGATGTGCTTTCATATAAGTATCTCGTGCTTGTCGCACCAGAGGAGTCTGTAAAGGCACTCGAGGCAAAGCTTGCAAAATAATCATATGGGAATTTTTTCAAAGAAAGACGCTGCAGTCGCAGCAACAGACGAGAAGGTAGTTATCGTTCCTGCTCACCAGCAGGGTGGTATCGATCTCTCTGAGGTCCTCATCGCTCCACGCATTACTGAGAAGTCAGCAAAGCAGTCGGAGGAAAACGTTTACGCATTTGAAATCAATGCACGCGCAAACAAGCACCAGGTCGCACAGGCAGTTGCTACATTCTACAAGATCACTCCAGTGAAGGTTGCTATCGTCAACGTACCGACGAAGTATGCAAAGAATTGGAAGACTGGTCGTACCCAGGTCAAGAAGCCAGGGATGAAGAAGGCAATGGTCTACGTTAAGAAGGGTGAGACGATCGCCTTTGTGTAATTAGGTATAAATAGAACATAAAATCATATGAAAACATTTAAACCAACTACACCAAGTCGTCGTAACACCGTTTTGACTCCCTACAAGGAGCTCCTCTCAGGTGATCAGACCGCAAAGCCAAAGGGACTCGTCAAGGGTGAGAAGCGCGCTATGGGCCGCAACAACGCAGGTCGCATCACAATGCGTCACCGCGGTGGTGGTAACAAGAAGCTTCTCCGTGTTGTTGACTTCAAGTTTGACAAGAAGGACGTTCCTGCTCGTGTAGAGGCCGTACAGTACGACCCACTCCGCACAGGTTTCGTCGCACTCGTTGTATATCGTGACGGTGAGCGCCGCTACATTCTTGCTCCAAAGGGCATGAAGGCAGGTGATACCATCATGGTCAGCGAGACTGCACCAATTGCTCCAGGTAACCGCCTTCCACTCCGCAAGATCCCAGTGGGTACATTCGTGTACAACATCGAGATCAAGCCAGAGGGAGGTGCTAAGGTAGCCCGCGCTGCTGGTAACTTCGTTGAGCTTATCGCTAACGACGATGGACAGGCATTCCTTAAGATGCCATCATCTGAGGTCCGTAAGGTCTCAGAGAACTGCTGGGCAACTATCGGTCAGGTATCAAACGATCAGTACAAGCTTCGTAACGAAGGTAAGGCTGGCCGTAATCGCTGGATGGGTATTCGCCCAACTGTGCGTGGTACTGCTATGAATCCCGTTGACCATCCACACGGTGGTGGTGAGGGACGTCAGGGCCGTGGACTTCGCCGTGCGAAGACCATGTGGGGTAAGCCATCAGGAAAGGGACAGAAGACACGTTCACCAAAGAAGTACTCGAATGTCTTTGTGGTCACGCGTCGCGTTGTCGGAAAGAAAAAGTAATTTTATTTCCACAAAACAAAAAGCGCCTTCGGGCGTTTTTTGTTTTGCGGAAATAAAATTACTTTTTCTTTACGTTCACCTGCTGGGTGACGGCCGCATCTTTTTGCTTGGATCGGCCTCACGCTTCGCCCACGACTCATGTCAATATTTTGTTCGCAAGGCTCCAAAATATTGTATGGTCTCGGGCCCGCCTCGCCGTCTCGAGGACTCGACATGGCTCCGGCTTACTCGCGGGAAAATGTTTCACATTTTCGATTCCCGCTCGTACTCCCTGCACCACTTTACACTATCGGACTCCAGCGAGGCCGCTGCAAGCAAAAATCTGAGCGGGTACATTTTCTTGTATTTTACAGATTAAATATTAGTGCTACTCTATTATTACAAGCGGGGTAAATGCCAGCCTAACGAGGTGCTCGCGGAAATTTCAATTTGCTGCTTATTCGAATCACTAAAAATAATCGCAATGAACATTTTTACAAAGATCGGCACGGAGGTCATCATGCGGGGGAGGGTTCTTGACTCCTCTGATGCAAGTTTTTGTAGGCATTTAGTGGGCTGTCATCATCCCTGTATGATGACAAGGCGGGTTCAACTCCCGCCCTCCGCATAATTTTTATAAATACTAAAAAACGCTAAATAGCGTTTTTTAGTTTCTTGGTGTGTTCTCGATTAATATTTCTACTAGCGACCTAAGTGCGAAATATCCATTTCGAACTAAAATTTGATCTCTTATCGAATTTGGATCTTTCGTTCCATGAAAAAGATTATTACGAATTTGATACAACACCTCAACCATATTGCTCCAATCTTCTTGGTTATTTATGTTTCCCCGATCATCGCGAACCCCTATAAACTTATTGCGGGAGGAGTTGTTCCACCAGCCAGCATCACCCTGAAGACCAGTATCATTAAGTTCATTCATGAGTTCAAGCCAGCTTCCTCTTAGTACTGAGTCCTTAGCAATTTGATTGATGTAATGCTGCTGCACGGTGGTTTCAGCCTTTAATATTTGAATCGAGCTACGCTCTTTCCCGTCCCCTCGATATAGCTGTCTTATGAGTGATACAAACGCTAGATACTCCACCATGAATAGAATGAAAAAATCAATATTTGCTTTATTGTGCCAATCAATTGCTCTTTTTAAGAAATCAACAGGAGTTGCTCCTTCAAGCATTTTCATTAAAGCATTGATTTGCATCTGCAATTCTTCTAGGGTTGCCATATAGGTATTATATTCCAAACTAACAATACTTCAATTTTATCTACTTGAGTGTGGACTGAGCTGGCATGTGCTAATATGAATACGTGACCAAGAACCCAAAAAATATATTTGTACCTGATGCGGTGCTGGATCTGCAGAGGCTGTCGATGAAACAGGCGACGGCGAAGTTGAAGAATTTGCGCAGCAGCTACAAGAAGGGGACGAAGGTGCGCATACTCATCGGGAAGGGTGGGTATGGATCAGCGCCTCCGGAGATCCCGACGCTGACGAAGAAATTTCTCACCAATGAGGGCTATGCTTGGTCCTATGCCAAGCCGGTGGATGGTGGTGATGGAGCGCTTGATTGTATTATCGAGTAGTCATAACAAACAGAATACTGTTCAATAAAAAATGGGGCCTGGCCCCATTTTTGTTTTTCTACTGAGCGATACTTATTTGTTTATGTTCTAAGGGCGGCATTACGCACGTCGTCGTCGCTCACCTCTCCAGCAAGATACTTGCAGAGCAAATTGGTGTCGGCTGGTGTGCCCGGGAGTCCTGCGTAGGGGGTAACAAAATCCGTGCCGTCTTGCAGGGTGACCGAGATGCCATGGCCGGTTACGAATCCTCTGCGCTCGGGGAGGATCCACGTTTCCAGAATAGCGAGGGTGTGTTGTTTGCTGCCTTCATCCCAGCTAAGCTTGAGGAATGTTGGGATGCGTTCGGCATCCTGTCTTTTCCGCAACGTGGGTGGATAGAGCGGGACACAGAGCGCGATGATTCCTTCTTTGCCCTCTTCGGGGTAGAAGGTGATGCGCTTATGGTCTTCGACCAAGCTTCTTCCGGGCTTCGAGCGGACGGAAGTTCCAAGCAGAAAGATCGCGTTGTGGGAATCTTTGACGCCAAGATGGATCGTGTTGCCCTCACGTTCCGTATAGAGCAATTCGTCGATACGCATACCGTCTCCAATGTGCATGAACAAACTGTGCTGATACTAGCGCATATAACACAATGGTCAAGAAAATGTAAGCAGTTACTATTTTGCTCATACTATTCTCTACTGCCCATTTATGCTATTATGCGGGCAATATGAAAAAGCCATACGAAGAGGAGGTTGATGAGGATGAGCAGGATGAGGACGAGGTCGTCGTCGATGCGAATGGTACGCCGCTCGCAAATGGCGATACTGTGCTCGTTATTAAGGATCTCAAGGTAAAGGGAAGTCCGGTTGGTTTTAAGAAGGGGACTAAGATCAAGAACATTCGCCTTACGGGTGGTACTGAAGGTATCAGTGGTAGCACTGATCAGATCAAGGGTTTCACGATTCGCGCAGAATACGTGAAGAAGGCATAAATAAAAATGGGGTCTGACCCCATTTTTTAATACGTTGGACTTTCCTCACTAATTCCTGCACGGTGATTCGACTGGCGCGCAAGGGCATAGAGGAGGCTCGAAAGACGATTGAGGTAGGCAAGTGTTGAGGGATTGAGTGCGAGGATGCCTTCGTCGTGCACGGCAACCATGCGACGCTCCGCTCGTCGCGCGATTGTGCGCGCAACATCGAAGAGTGCTCCGAGTTCGGTTCCTCCAGAAACGAAGAAAGTTTTTACTGGCGGTAGGGTAGTTTCGATGTCGTTAATGATCTGTTCTATTTCCGTCACTGACTCCTGTGCAATATTTTTGTCTGCACCAGCAGTTTCTGCTTGCGCGATGAAGAGGTTATTCTGTACATTCCCGATGAGGGTACCAAGCTCGAGGCCAACTTGTTTGTGTACTTTGATGAGTCCTAGAAACGAGTTTATCTCATCAAGTGTGCCAAGAGCCTCTGTAATCGAGGAATTTTTCGAGAAGCGTACTTTTGAGCCAAATGCGCTTGTTGTTCCGTCGTCACCTTTTCCTGTATAAAGCATAGGACAAGTGTAGCATGTTCCTTTGCATGAGAAAAAGCGCCACTTTGTGGCGCTCGCTGATTCATTCGAAAGCGATGTGGGGGACAAGCGGCTTGGTGACTGGACTCGCGAGGCACTCGGTGCACAGCGCGCCCGCAGCTTCGGCCTTGCTTGTGGAGGCAGAGCGCCAGCTGACGGAGGGCCGCACTTTCAAGAGCTTTCCGCCCTCCGTGGGCAGGGTGGTGTACTTGTTCAGGTCGCAGTTGCACTGATCGGGAATCGCGTCGGTGGTCTCGACGTTGCGTGCCTCGACGACTACGCCTACTCCGCACAGTATGCAGAGATACTTCCGCTCCTCTTTGTAGGTCATACGCACTCCTTCTGTATTGTTCGCCAGCGCGAACGAGGGTCTGTGCCTATGCTACGCTTTGCGGCACCATACGTCAAATGGCTCATTATTCTCAGATTATTGCAAAGCCTCCTTACGTACGGTAGTCTACGTGTAGAGCCATTGTATTGCAGTATTTCTGAAAGGGAGCACATGCAGAAGTCACTGTTATCGCGTCACTTTGAATTTGGAATTTGGATGTTTGATCTTGACGATACGCTCATGTGGAATTGCACGACGTACAATCAGCCCATCATCGATTTCATTCAGTACCTCACTGAGGTCTTTGGAAATCGCATTCCCTCATTGGGGACGATGGCACGCATTCAGGAAGACATCGATTGCGGACTGGGGAAGAAGCCTAACCCACGTACGGGTGAGCTCTATGGATTTGGGGCGGACCGTTTCCCTGATTCATTGATGATCACGTATCGTCAGCTCTGCACGCGTGGGTTCGGCACCTATGATGCAAATGTTGCAGAGCGGTGTCGTGAGATTGGGAAGCGTGCATTCGATGTGGAGAATTATTCCCGGCTCGGACTCGTGCCGGGAGCACAAGAGCTCTTGGACGCAATTCCCGTACAGCACCATCAGGTACTTGTCACCAAAGGTGAAAAGTGGGTGCAGGAGAACAAGATCAATGCCCTTGGTTTTCGCGATTGGTTTGATGACATCTTCATCGTCGATCACAAGGATGGCGATACGTATCGAGACATTCTCTCGAGCCTCCGCGCAAAAGCAGGGATGCAGTCTGAGCTCTATGTGCCCGAAAACTGCATCGCGGTAGGGAATTCGTTCTCATCTGATATCGCACCAGCACTCGCACTCGGCATGAACGCAATCTTCATTCCATGCCCCACATGGATAGCGGAGAGTGTAATTGTCGACGAACTCTCCGAAGATGCGAGTAGCCGCTTCGTGGAACTTGAAAACATTTCCGAAATCCATTCGCTCATTTCGTACTAGAAAAAGCGCCGCATGTTGCGGCGCTTTGTTGTATTTCCTTGAATCACTTCGGCATCTGGAGCGGATCCATGACGCCGGTTTCGTAGGCCTTCTTGGTCTGGCTGTCGAGGATGATGCGTTCCATCTTCTCGAGTGCTTCTTTCCCGTAATAGACCTTGTCGCCGATGCGGGCCTGGAGGTTGTTCGTGGGGAAGAAGTACTTGAGGATGTATGCGCGTGCGAAGCCCTTGCGACGCCAATTGTTGTAGGTGCGAATCTGGTCGAGCAGGTAGTCCTGCTTTCCCTTGAAGGCCTCGCGACCCGCTTTTACGAACGGGAGAATCTTGTCATAGATTCCGAATTCGTTCGTGCCGGGGTAGGCCTCCTTGATCATCGAGACCATGGCCGAACCATCGAATCCGCCACCTTCTTTATCGTAGCGGCCAGTGACGGCGTCGGTCATGAACTTGGTCATCTTGTCGCTCTTCATGTTCGCGATGCCGGCCTGCTCGTAGAACCCGGAGACGTAGGAGCTGAGCTCGTTCTGGTTGCTGAGGAAGAGCGCGGACAGCGCGGTCTCCTGGGGGACGCTTTCGTTGTACGTGTCGTTCACACAGGAGTAGGACAGGAGGAGCGCGATGATCGCGATCGCACCATAGACCCACTTCTTGAGCTTCTTCCAGGAGAAGCTGAATCCGTTGTCGTTCGCATTCTCGTTCATGATCACTCCTTGATGTGTATGCGCAGCTTGCGCAAGACTTCGTTGAAGAAAGAGTCTCCGTCGCACATAGCGAAGAGGACCCAGATGAGGCACGAGGTGATGAATGCGGCGATGCCGATATACCATTCCTGATCTCGCCCGAGGCGAATATCATTCTTGAGATAAAGGTAACCGCCTTGTCCGTCCTTCCCAGTCATCGAGACGCGTTTGAAACGGACGCCTTGCACTTCTTTGCCCATAAGGATACGGGGGATTATTCCCGGCTCCTTTTGCGCTTGATTCATTACGCTGATGTTCCATCGCGTTGCGACGGACGAAAAGAATGAATCATCAGCGACATTGTTCTGACTCGACTTTGCTACGCTCATCGGTTTTCCGAGGAGTAGCTCGTGCGAAAAAGGCTTTCCCGCCAATTGCTCATTGAGCGCGATGGTCAGGCGTTCGTTTCCGCGGGGCATGCCGGTAAAGGCACGTGCATAGTCGACATGCTCTCCACTATCTCGAGTGCCGATGAGCACAACAAGTGCATTCTTCGCGAGTGCATCTTTGCCGTGCTTTCCAGAATCGAGCATGTATGCTTGGAGTGCGAGCATGTAACGGTCGGGATTGCCACTAATGAGTTTTTCATTAGTGATGATCACGTAGAGGTCGCACTGCACATCGCCGAGACTTGCATTGGTATACGCAAGGGATTGCGCCCACCCATTACTGAAGGGGACGTTGCCAAAGATGAAACAGCGCTGTGGATTAATGAACCCCGAAAGATTGCGTGCAAGTTTCGGCATGAGGCCTTTCGCTTCGTACTCTGCGATATCACCAGAGTGCTTGCGCATGAGCGATTCATTGCTCGCGAGGATGTAGTTGTCGTAGGAATTACGCGTGGTGACTGGGGCAGGTTGTCCCTGCTGTAGTCGCTCGCGCAAAGCACGCCATGAGCTCGGTTCGCCGACGCCCGCACGCTGCTGGATGTAGTCCGGCACAGGCACCGACCTCCGCCAGCGATGCTGGTTGGGATTCTCGGGAAGGCGATATGAGTCGACAGTGTAATCACCGAGTGTTGTTCCCGCGTTGTAGTTCAGTTCGAACGTTGTATACGGGCACTGATGATAGCGTGTCTCTGCACGATAGCAGGTTCGCGACTGTTTGCCGTCGCCGCACTCATAAGGGACCATAACGACATACGGATCGCAGTCGTAGGTCCAGCGGCCCGGTCCATCGCGTGAAGTCTTGATGAGCTCACGCGTCGCGCTGCTTTCCCAGCCGTTCCAGTTTTCGTTGAAGGTGAGATTGCTTGCCTGTGCAATTTTCCATCCAATCCACGCAGTGGAGGGGACGAGAATGGTACAGATTGCGATCGCACCGGTCACGAACTCTATTTGCGTGATGCGCAGATAGGGGTGGAAACGCTTGAGTAGTGCTCCGGTGATGAATCCTGCGAGGAGTGCGGCGATGATGACGTAGAGTGCAATGGTAAGCACAGAGGCTCCTTTTTTGAAAGAATTTCTATGGTAACATAACCATGCAAAAGTGCTTTTGTCAATAACATCAAGTCTACATACTTAATGGAAATACTAGGAAAGAAAGAATGCACGCGATGGAATGTTACAGTCTTCGTTTAGATTGCTCAATAGTGGAATTGCTTTATACTTATGTACATAACTATTAATATCATGGCAAACCAAGAAAGTGGTGCAGGGATGGCACGCGAGCGCGTCGCCTCAGATATCGAATTAACGAAGGGTGGTGCAGATTACACGGTAGACGCAGGGGCAGACCGCCCTCGTCTCGAGGCAACACAGGAGCAGATCGAGGCTATGCGTGGGATGGAAAATAACGCAGAGCTCGGTGCAGCTGCTTTGCAGCAAATCGGCGAGCGTGTTGCTGCAGAAAAGGCTGAAGCTGCAGAGATCGAGAAGCAGGAAAAGGCAAAGGCCGATGCACTCATTGTTGTGCAGCGTGATAAGTTGAATCAACTTTATGATGCAGCGAACTACTCTCCAGAAGAGCGTAATGATACTGAGATTGGACACATCAAACTTGCCGTTGATTTGAGTAAAGATAAGTGGACTCCTCGTGATCAGCGTCCACAGAATAAGCCACCTGTTGTACAAGGTTTTGGTGATAATCGCCCACAGCGAGCGCAGGCCGCAGGCTACTATGCAGGCACATTGCCTACAACTGCTCCCCCAGTCCAAAAGCCAAAGGGTTTCCTGAAAGGACTATTCGGTGGCAACTAGTAGATATTCCTCTATTTTGCATAACAAAGAGCACCTTCGGGGTGCTCTTTACAATATATAAAATATATCGTAGGGTTTAGCGAGAAGTGCTCCAGAGGTGCACCATGCACACTGCTACGCTGAAGTTTGAGCTTGAACAGCTGCACATTATTAGTGGCATCAAAGTCTGCCGAAAGGATGACCTCGAGAACATCCATGTTTATGCAGACAGCAAGCGTATGCTTGTCCTGCCGATTACCATCGAAGATCCTCCGCTCATTATTCACCGCGGTGAGACAGAGGACGAAATGTTGTACTATCTTTCGCGCCTATCACTCGTATCCGACGGTCGAGGTGGACTCTTCGCCTCTCGCGAGGTGGGTGACAAGGAGAAGATGCTTCTCCTCATCGACACGCGAGATGAGGGAGCCCCGCTGCGAAACTCTGGTGAGTACACGATTCCGCGAATGCACGATGTGCGACTCCCGAGTAAGCGTACTTCTCGCAGGCTAGGAGAGGCTAAGTTTGGCATGATCGTGTGTGTACCTAGCGAGTCATATTTCGTGCGGTCTACTAGTGGTCACGTCGCGAAACTCACACTGGGGGCAGATGGTGTGTTCTCTTGTTCTCCTTGTGATGGGCGCAAAGTTTCATTTTCAGGCTAAGTAATAGGTTAAAGGCCCGCAACCGCGGGCCTTTTGTTATTTTACCAATCTATTGCATTTGCCGTACTCATCTTCCATGCCCAGATTCCCGCTGGGTCAGTGTAGTCGACCGTTGTCGAACTTACTCCTCCGTCGCGATAAGGGTCAATAAGCTCGGGGTGACTCGTGTAGTTAAAGTTCGAGTCAACGTCTCTCATACGGTGCGCGAGGATGGCATACCCCGTTCCAAATTGATCGACACGATAGATGTAGCATGCAGTCGTGCCATTGGTGATTGGTTGCACGGGGAAGCGAGGGAGATAGTTGGGAACGAGTCCAGGAATGACCGCATTGTTCGCTAACCCGCCATACGAAGTACACTCAGTGCGCGTTTCCACTCCCGCGTATCCTCCAGTCGGGTAGAATCCATTCGCATCATTGTAGAGTTCGAGGGCAATTTTTATCTGTTCCATATCTGAAATGATGCGCGCCTCTTTTGCTTTCCTGCGTGCAGAAGATAGTGAAGCAAGCACGACGCTCGAAAGAATGCCAATGATCGCAATGACAACAAGGAGCTCGATGAGTGTGAAGCCTTTTCGCGTGCTAATTTTCATTGGTGTATTTTATCATGAGTGAAAACTGATAAGAGCTTAATTCGGCGAAGGGTCATATATAGTGTCGACATTCTCTCCGCCGTTACACCATTTCACGAGAAGCAGTGCTATCCCTGAGCCATACGAAGTATTATTGTTTTTACAGGATTGGGGATTGTTCGCATCCTCAAGTTGCGCAATAAGGTCGTAGGTATTTGGACGCGTTGCCTGGAGGTTCACCGCATTTACTCCTGTTCTTCCGACGTTGCCATATGCATAGACATAGCAATTGGCTTGCCATGGAGTGCACTTGCCACCATTGATGACATCACTCGCAGAGCCACTATTGAGTGGGTCGACGGGGAGCCTTGGTATATAGGGAGCAAGATCAGCTTGGAGACTTGTCCATCCGGTATTATTGCTCACATCGTAACCGTGCGTGTCCCAACATGGTGGGGTAGAACATTCAGGTGCATAGGCCTGATGAATAGGTGGATAATATCCATTCGCATCATTATAGAGTTCAAGCGCAAGTGTAATTTGTGTAAAATCAGCAATGCGTCGCGCGTCACGAGATTTTTTACGTGCAGTAGTAAGACTTGCAAGCACGACGCTCGAAAGAATGCCAATGATTGCGATGACAACAAGGAGCTCAATTAATGTAAAGCCGCGTGAAGATTTCATGAGTATATCTTACCACGATAGTATAAATAATGAAGTATAAAAGATGGTGCGCGCTTGTGCACTCATTTTCTTTGTTCTCATGTTATTATGGAGTAATGGAAAGTGATTCATTTGCGCAACATCATCCACATACGCTTGGTGATTATCTCTCGCGTGGCCTCGTGCTTTTCGTATATCGTACTGCAAAAGTAGTATTCCACTCGAGCTATGCTGAACATGCACTTGTACTTGAAGCCACATTATCTTCAATGCTGACCTCAGCAGCTACACATTTGCAGTATACTGCACTGCGTAATCTTCGTGCAGATCGTGCGCGTATCGAGGATCTCCTTGGAGAGGCAAGTAGTGAACATTTGCATCTTTTGGTACTCAAGCGTGTACAGACACTCTCTTGGCTAGGGCGTACAGCCATCTGGAAGATGCAGTTCATCTATGTACCACTTTTTCGTTTGCTGTATATCATTTCGCCTTCAGCTGCGCATCGGCTTATCGCGTATAGCGAAGAGCGACTTGCGGGTATTTACGCCGACTGGTTACTCGAATTGCTTTGTGGCGCTTCGGAGAATGCTCCTGCACCCCTTGTTGCTATCCAATACTGGGAGCTTGGTGAAGAAGCGACACTTGTCGAACTCGTGAATGTACTCATTGCGGATACTGCGAAAAATCGCGATCGTAACCACGCGATTGCAGATCAAAAATAAACACCACCCGTGTTTATTTTTTTAGTGAAAAACGAGCGCCGAAGCGCTCGTGTGTTTTGTGATTCACTTGATAACTTTCTTAATTTTCAAGAACTTTCGCAGGTCTCGATATGCATCGAGGAAGCGCGTGTCATTTAGTGATTCAAGGATGTCCCTGAGTAGAATCTTATCATTTCTTTTAATGATGGTCGCATTCTTCCAGGCCACCTTGAGGAAGCGCACGATGATGTTTGCGGTGGGCCAGTCGCCGTGTTTTCCGGTAATTCGGAGATTGCGCACAATAGAGCGTGTTGTTGCGGTAATCTGCTCCCTGTACTGGGGGAGCACATTGGATAGTTCTGACCACTTGGGGCGGCCGGGCACATGGGTGTAGTCGTACAAGAGCATGATGCTCGAGAGTGCAGACTCATCCCAGATGACCTCCCCGAATGTACTTTCTGCTGCTATCGCAAGTGGAGTCTCACACACCCTTTCTTTCAGGTGCATGAGCGTCATCATTGATGCGAACTTGATCGCAAGTGGTTGGTGCTGCTCGCTACTCATGATTGCGATGCGCAAGTGCTCTGGAAGGTTCAGATAGTAATTCGCGATGGCAGTATGCATTCGGATGTTGCGCTCAACCCAGCGTCTGGAGCCTGCATCCTGCCGCTCGAATCGGTCGGTGTCGATTGCAAGCAATTTATTGCCCACGAATAAGAGGACGGATTCGGGAAGCAGTCGCGGTGCTCTCCAGCATGCTGAGTGCAGCGCTGCCGCATTGCCCGGACTCTCGATCGTTGCGAGGAGGGCGAACGGAATGAGGTCGTGTGCCGCTTCTTTCCTCTCGGAGAGCAGTTTGAATGCCGCGGCACGCAGTTCAGGGAGTAGTCGCGTATTCGCGACGAGCCGAAGGAGTTCCGTTGATTCGATCGTCGCATCAAGCTCGCTCATCAGGTCGAAGGCTGCAATGAGGATCGCATTGGAATCAGCCTCATCACCCCTCCATGTTCCCTTGAGCAACATGGTCACTTTGTACCAGTCGCAAGTTGAGTTGAGCGCAGCAGCGATCCGTAGCGCCCGAGACTCATCCATGTGCTCCCTGATGTACGAAATGTAGTGATCATGGATCGGTGAGCGATGTGCCGAAAGGATACAACCGATGCGTGACATGAGCTGTACCGGGTAGACCTTGTCATCAAGGATCCGCCGCATCTCTTTTGCGAACAAGGACCAGAGCGATTCGCCGTATTCGGCAAAAGCATCACTGAGGTCCCAGTTCTCGCAGAGGAGCTTGTGGCGCAGAAAGAGTCCGGCGCGAGTACTGCCTGTCTCGACTTCCGCGAACGGAGTCTGTTCGATCAGGAGGCGGAGTATGAGTCCACCCCAGTTGTAGGTCTCACCGGACATTGCGTCGAGTAATTCATCGACGCCTGCCGCGAGGATACGGTCACCGACTTCTTGGTAGGTGCCGGTGAAGAAGGGGGGAGGGGTAGATATGGCGACCATTGTCGCTCCCGTTGCTCGGCGGAGTATTCTCCGCAGTAAAGAAAGAACGCAGCTTTGTACATCACCCACGATGGGTGATGCGCGCTGTTTCATTATTGTTATAGCACGCAGGAGGGTTGCGTCAAACAAAAACCACCAGAGGTGGTTTTGGAAATTATTGAACAGTAGAGAGTGAAAACGCGCATCCGCTTGGGCTGATGTTGGGCATCACTCCAAGGTATTTTGTGCACCACTGATTTGCCTCAACGGGAGAGAGGAACGTTGGTACTGCGCGTACTATCTTGTAGGGATAGAGCATGAACTCACTACTTCCTGAGTAGAGGCTCATGCCAACGCCGACTCCTTCGTTTTGTTTTTCTCCAATTTGATCGAAGATAAAATTACCGACTGCGTAGAATATTGCATGTCCCTTATAGACCTCAATATTTTCTATGACGTGCGGATGGTTGCCGATGATGACATCTGCTCCTGCATCGATCCAGCGATGCGCAAGAATTTTTTGAGTGTCATTCGCACGAGGTGCATATTCGTCACCCCAGTGTACGGTGACAAGTACGAGGTCATGTGAACCTTTAAGTTTTGCGATGAGCGTAGGGATTTTCTCGAGTGACATGGCGCCTATTGTTGCATCGAGTCCGACAATCGCGATACGGGTTCCGCTCGCATTGCGAGACTCGACCCACGTACTGTCGATTTGTGGGTAACCCGCTGCAAGTATTTCCGCATTGAGTAAATACTTCATGCTCGAATCAATCCCGGCTTGATTGCAGTCGAGCATGTGATTGTTTGCAATGGTCACCGCATTGAATCCCTCAGACTTGAGTAGCTTTGCGGTTGAAGTAGGGAATTGAAAATTCAGCTCCTTTTGCTGGCATTCACTGCGCGGCATTGCAATGATAGGTCCCTCAAGGTTGAGCATGCGGATATCATAGTCACTCATGATGTCCATAGCGCGAAGACTGGAGAAGAGGTCGGTGCCATTGTCAACGGTTTTGCGCACTGCACGATCGAACATCGCATCACCAAAGTGAAGGAGTTTCATTGGAGCAAAATTGGTACTCTTTTTGAAAGGTGCAACGACCTCAGTGGTTGTGGCCTCGTCTGTTGTTGTGGCGACATTAATGATTGGATTTGTGGGAGTAGCAGCAAGCATGCCCCCACTGAATGTTATAGGACCCGTGCGCCCAATGACTTTGCCAAGTGCATTTGAGAAGATAAAAACGTTTACCGTTGATATAACTACGATAAGAAGTCCTATATAGAGGTGATGTTTGCGCGCCTGCATAGAGTTATAGTACCGCTAATTAACAAAGAGTAAAGCGTGTGATTGTTGCAAAAGAGATGACTTCTTGTACTATGGGTTTATGATTTCGCTTGATGATTACGACTACGATTTGCCGGAAGAACATATCGCAAAAGATCCTGCGCAGCCGAGGGAGAGTGCGCGACTTTTCGTCTACAACACTGCTACGGATGAGATTACTTTTGATACCTTTGCAAACATTCGTGCGCATCTACCGAAGGATACATTGCTCGTATTCAATAATACGCGCGTGATTCCTGCGCGTCTCTGGCTCAAGAAGGAGACGGGGGGAAAGATCGAGGTATTGCTTATGATGAATGAGTATCGCGAGGGAGATAGTTATATCAAGGGTGTAGTGGATCGTAAGATCGTGCCAGGTGCGAAGCTCTATTTCCAGAATGGTGCTTGGCTCGAAGTACATCACCAGGAAGAACAGTTTTTCTTCTTTAAACCAAGTTTCCCGATTCTAGAGATTTGGTCACTTTTGGATGCTGAAGGGGTAACACCAATTCCTCCGTATATCAAGGGGTCTTCACTGAATGAGAAAGCGCTCCGAGAAGAGTATCAGAGCGTGCTCGCAAAAGTCCCTGCATCTGTTGCTGCTCCGACCGCATCACTCCATTTTTCTGATGGACTCCTTGAGACTCTGAAAGAAGAAGGTGTGCAGCGCGCAGAAGTGACGCTCCATGTGGGCGCGGGAACGTTTGCGCCAATCGGTCCGGAGAACTTCGCATCGAAGAAGCTTTTCACCGAATATTTTTCCGTCGACGGAGATAATGCTGCACTTATCAATGCGGCAAAGTCCGATGGGGTTACGGTAATTCCTGTGGGCACTACTGCACTGCGTACTATTGAGTCTGCGGCGGTCATCGATCATATTGATGCGCAAGGGAAGACTCATTACCGTATCGCCGTAGAACATGGCAAGCCAACGGATATATTCGTATATCCTCCGTACCAGTTCAAGATAGCTGATGCACTCATCACAAACTTCCATGTGCCGCGCTCATCACTCATGCTCCTTGTGGATGCAATGCTTGAAGCGAAGGGTGCACGTCGTCGTATTAAGGAGCTGTACGCAATTGCAATGAAAGAGGATTTCAAATTCTTTTCTTTTGGGGATGGAATGTTGATTTTGTAGAAAATAAAAAACACTCACCATCTGGTGAGTGTTTTTGCGTTTTTTGCTACCTGTTTATATATACAGAAATATTTGCAGAGTTATGGTTTGTGAGCACAATATCTGGACGGCCATCGTTATTAAGGTCACCAAGCACAACATCAACGGGATTTGCATTTGTCGGGAAGTCGACTTTTGTGGCAAAGGTGCCATCCCCATTATTTATGAATAACGAAATAGTATTTGAAACATAGTTTGCTGCGACGAGGTCTGGCTTGTTGTCTCCATTAATATCTTTCGCTGAAACCATATATGTATTCACCCCTGTAGGATAATCAACTTTTGAGGGGAAGGTACCATCACCTGCATTGGCGAAGATAGAGATAGAGTTAGAACCATAATTTCCTATCGCGAGGTCAATCTTTCCGTCACTATTGAAGTCATCGGTTGCAACCGATATCGGAGTATTACCTGCTGAGAATGTTACTTTTGGTGCAAAGGTGCCATTGCCATTATTCATCAAGACTGATACATTGTTCGTCGCGATAAAACCTACAAGTACAAGATCTGGCTTATTGTCACCATTGAAATCCTGGATAGCGACGCCCGCAGGGTTCCCTCCTGCGGGATAGGTGACTCTTGCTGCAAAAGTGCCGTTGCCGTTATTCATAAGAATGGCTACGTTTCCACTGCAGTAATTCGCTACCGCGATGTCGAGAAAACCATCACTATTAAGGTCGCCACTTGCGAGATAGCGTGAATTGCAGGTTGCGGTCTCTGTTTGGTAGATTACTCGTGTATTAAATGTACCATCTCCTTTATTTGTAAGAATGGAAATTGTATGATCTCCATAATCTGCGGTGATAAGATCGAGCTTGCTATCATTGTTTACATCGAGAAGGATTATCGAGTCGGGCTGAGTGCCTGATACATAATTTACCTTTGCGTTAAAAGTGCCGTCTCCTTTATTGAGCAGCACCGAAGCATTATTTGATGCGTAGTTCGCTACTGCGAGGTCTTGTGCTCCATCACCATTCAAGTCACCGATGACCACTGCGCGTGGTTGCGTATTTACTCCATAATCTACTTTTGCATAGGGGTTAAATGCGTATGCTATTGGTCCACCACCGCTACCTCCTCCGCCTGTAGTTGAAGTTGCTCCGGTTGCTGCGGCAAATGATGCGAAAGCTCCGACCGTAAGACCTCCAGTGCTGTTGATGTCCATTGTTGCGGTTGGTGCCTCAATGCTCGAAGCTCCTAGGACATGTAGTTGATTATTTTGCGGCGCAATGTAGGTGTAGTAATTATTTTTATTATTTATGGGGTCAATGGGGAGGGTTTTGATGAATGCATCATTTGCTGTACCCGAGAGGTTGATGGGGAGCCAACCTGTCCCGTCTGTGTTTTTGAGTGTCGTGGCGAGCACGCAGTTGTATGACCACCCCGGCTGTAATGATGGGAGTCCTAGATTGTCACAGGTTGATGATGTGTCAGGGAGTGATGTATAGACAGTATTTGCTGCTCCATAGCTTGGATTTGAGGCAAAAGTTTCATATATACTGATCGCTTTGTGCATCATGAAAAGATCCGCAAGTCTGCGTGCGTCACGACTTTTTGCTTTTGCCGTTGTAAGTGCAGCAAAAACAATTGATGAAAGCAACGCAATAATCGCGATGACTACGAGAAGTTCGATGAGCGTAAAACCTCGCACCCGAGAATCTCGTGATTGAGGATGAGGGGAAGTCATTGTTGTCATTATATTAGTACTTGAGAATTGTGTGGAGCGCATACTATATATACTATAGTATAACATATGAGATTCTTTCAGCTGATCGTGGCTTCTGCTTCTTTACTTTGAATGCGTTCAGTGTTACTATCCGCGCAGAATCTGTTCAAAAATCTTGATGGCATCTGTCCATCGCTTGATCCGCGAGAGCGCGCGGGGGAGGTTAGTGCAATGCGTATTGCCGCGACCCTTGAGGTTGACGAAGGTGCACGAATCGTAAGCACGATCGAGCGCGCCATTTCTTCTGCGAAGTTGTCTCCTGATTACTCTGCGAGTTTCACGATGAGTGGAGTGACCATCACCGTTCGCGACGACTCAAGTCCGCGTCTCATCTTCGATGAATTCCTTCGTGCGCTCAACGGGCGCCTCGAGGGCGAAGTTGGTCCGTATCCCAAGGATATTCCTATCGAGGATCTCTCTGTCCCGCTTTTGCGTGCCGACATTGAAGCACTCCTCGCGGAGGCGCCTCCCATAGAGGTGGTCGATGAGGAACGCTGGCTTTTGATGAAGGAGACGAATGTCGACAATTGCGGCTATGGCCAAAGCATGGTTGCGTACGCTGAGCGTTGGGCTCGGTTGATGCAGCTGCGCCTTGCCAGCGGTCGCAAGATTGATGATGTCGCAGGTCGCGCTTCATTCGAAGTGGACTTCGATGGTATTCGTCCACTTGTGGTGCGTCGTGCAGTCATCGAACTTTCATTGCACTGGAAATATGGTCGTGAACTGCTTGCTGAGAGCTGGCACGCACGCGGGAAATAGTACACTGCTGAGCCTCGAACGAATATGTTCGGGGCTTTTGTTTTTCCTATATGGCTTAAAATATGAGTAAAATATTGTGTCCTTTAGCCAAGAAGGCAATTTTGCTAATAGAATCTATAGGACATTTGGTCCAATACTATACTTTGCGGAAAAAATTCAATAAATAGTGCTAAATAAGGCTAAAATCGATTGACAAAAGCAAAAAATGGGAGTAGTATCGTATCCAAGCAAATTGAATAAGGAAATTTCTTACGCCGTGGGAGGATCAGGGGCGTTAGATTTCTATGTCAATACGCGGTCTTAGGTCTCGGTAAAGGTTCAGGTTTTGGGTGCACGCATCCTTCCTACTCGTCCCTGTCCGTCCTCAGGCATTTATAAGTATCGTTAAACTCCGGGTCTTCTTAGAGAAGCTATACGACATCCTCCCTCGTGTCGGTGATCCTTCGTAAGATTCGGCAGGAACATACAGGTGTTCGATTTCGATCGAACATCTTCATTCAACAAATATGTCGCGTTCACTCAAAAAGGGACCATACGTCTACGACCGCCTCCTCAAGAAGATTGAGGGTAAGCGTCCAGAGGATGTAGGTACCATCAAGACATGGGCACGTGCGTCGGTCATCTCTCCAGAGATGCTCAACTTCACGTTCGGTGTCCATAACGGAAAGGACTTCATTGAAGTCAAGGTTACTGAGGATATGGTGGGCCACCGTTTCGGTGAGTTCTCACAGACTCGTAAGTTTACTCGCCACGGAGGTAAGATGCAGAAGGAACTTGAGCAGAAGCAGAAGCTTGCTGAGGTTACTGCTGCAAAGGCAGCAAAGGCTTCCGGTGATGCTAAGAAGAAGTAATGACTATGCAATACGCTACAGCAAAACTTTCTGCTTATCGCACCTCACCACGTAAGATGGGTCTCGTCGCAGGTCTCATCCGCGGAATGAAGGTTAAGCAGGCTACCGCAGAGCTTGAGCACCGCGCAAAGCGCGCAGCTCCAGTGATCGGCAAGCTCCTCGCATCTGCAGTCGCAAATGCAAAGGCACTCGGCATGAATGTTGAGGCGCTTCGCGTCGCGGAGATCCGCGTCGACAAGGGCTCAGTACTCAAGCGCTCAATGCCACGCGCTTACGGTCGCGCATTTCCTATCCACAAGCACACGAGCCATGTCATCATCAAGCTCGCTGAGGATGTTGCAGCTATCAAGCCAGCAACAAAGGAGACAAAGGCAGTAAAGGAGGTTAAGGCAACCAAGGTTGCAAAGACCACAGTAAAGAAGGAGGCAAAGGTCGATGCCCCAGCAAAGAAGACTGTTAAGAAGACCAAGTAATATGTCACATCACGTACATCCCTATGCACATCGTCTTGGCACCATCCGCGGATGGCAGTCACGCTGGTTCGCCGACACCAATCGTGGTGACTATCAGGCAAACCTTCGCGCAGACGTTCTTCTCCGTCAGTACATGGAGAAGCGCCTTCGCGGTATGCACATTGCAGCTATCGAAATGGAGCGCAATGACAAGCAGTGGAAGATCATCATCAAGACCGGCCGTCCAGGTTTCGTAATCGGACGCCAGGGTGAGGGTGCAACCAAGCTTAAGGCAGATATCCTCAGTAAGTGTGCTCGTTGGAAGCTTCAGGCTCCAAAGGACATTCGTATTGAGATCGAGGAGGTTCGTTCTCCAGAGGCAAATGCCGCAATCGTCTCACAGATGGTTGCAGAGGGTCTCGAGAAGCGCCTTCCTTTCAAGCGCGTCATCAAGCAGACGCTTGAGCGTGTCATGCAGACCTACGGAGTTAAGGGAGCTCGCATCGAGATCTCAGGACGCCTTGGTGGTGCAGAAATGTCACGCCGCGAATTCGTGAAGGGTGGAAATCTTCCACTCCAGACTATCCGTGCAGACGTCGAGTTCGCACGCGAGAAGGCATTCATGACTTACGGTGTCATCGGTATTCAGGTTTGGATTTACAAGGGTGAAGTTTTCGATGGAATGGAGCAGCGCGAAGAGCGCGCACCACGCCGCGATGACAACCGTCGCGATGGTCGTCGCGATAGCCGCCCTGCACGTGATTCACGCGGTCCCCGCGCACCACGAGCAGCAGGAGCGGCAGCACCACATGCGCCACGTGCTCCACGAGCAGCAGCCGCAACAACTAATTAATTCGGCCTATGTTATTTCCGAAGAAGGTTAAGCATCGTAAGTGGCAGAGTAATCGCTGGAATCCTCGCTTTACGCACACGGAGTCTCGCGGTATCACTCTCGCTTACGGTCAGTACGGTTTGAAGGCTGAGAGCGCAGCGCGCATCACTTCAAATCAGATCGAGGCAGCACGTCGCGTGCTCTCACGCACGATTGGTAAGACCGGTCGTATCTTTATCCGCATCTTCCCAGATCGTCCTTACACCGCAAAGGGTGCAGAGACTCCCATGGGTAAGGGAAAGGGAGATCCACAGGGCTTCGTTTGCGAAGTTCTTCCTGGACGCGTCCTCTTCGAGCTCGATGGAGTTGATCCAGTGCTCGCTAAGGAGGCAGTTCGTAAGGCAGGCACAAAGCTTTCCGTGCGCTCTCGTTTCGTCACTCGCGTAATCTAAATCACATATGAAGAAATACGCAGAAATTTCAAAGTTCACTCCAACCGAGATCACGAAGGAGCTTGCTGAGGTTCGCCTTAAGCTTCGCGAATTCCGTGTCGGTATGGCAGGGAGCCGCGTGAAGAACGTTCGCGAGGGCCGCACGCTCCGCAAGACGATCGCACGTTTGTTAACCGCACGTAAGGGTGCCAACTAATATGGAAAACACAAAAAAGCAATCACTCAATGGTGTTGTTGTTTCCGACAAGATGGACAAGACACGCGTTGTCTTGGTCACCCGTTACGAGCAGCACCCAAAGTACAAGAAGTACATTAAGCTCCAGAAGCGCTACAAGGCGCATGATGCAACCAACACCTACAAGATTGGTGATAAGGTGCGCATGGAGGCTATCGCTCCAGTTTCTCGCCACAAGCAGTTTGCTATCGTGGAGAAGATTGGAACACAGGACGTTGAGCAGTACCTTAAGGTGCGCGCACAAGTTCGCAACTAATTATCCGCAACATAACATTTCGAACATATGATTCAGCCACGTTCAATTGTAAAGATTGCGGATAATACTGGTGGAAAGATCGGTCGTGTCTTCAAGGTCCTCGGTGGCTCAAAGCGCCGCTACGCAGGTCTTGGTGATATCGTCGTACTTTCTATTCAGACCGCAGAGCCTCGTAAGCCAGTGAAGAAGGGTGACGTCTGTAAGGCCGTTGTCGTTCGTCAGGCAAACGCACAGCGTCGCGCCGATGGTTCATATATCCGTTTCGACGAGAATGCAGTTGTGCTTCTCGACGCAAAGGGAGAGCCTCGCGGTTCTCGCGTCTTCGGTCCAATCCCACGTGAACTCGTGGAGAAGGGATACCAGAAGATCGGTACACTTGCCCCTGAGGTAATTTAATCAATCGTAAGTACATCACTATGGCAAACTTCAAGAAGGGAGACACTGTTGTTGTTCTCGCGGGAGATGACAAGGGTAAGAAGGGAAAGATTGTCCGCATGTTCAAGGCAGATGGCAAGGCACTTGTTGAGGGAATCAACCTCAAGAAGGACCACATCAAGCCTCGTCAGGAGGGCAAGAAGGGACAGACGGTAGATAAGGCACACCCAGTGAGTCTTTCTAACTTGTCTGTTGTTGCATAAGCAACATCATTTTAAGGACTAAATCCATTGCGGAATGGTACATGTGATTCATCGCATAATCTCCGCAAAAACACATATATGGCAAAAGTATTATCTATGAAGGAGAAGGCAGTAGCTGCTTATCCTCTCATGAAGAAGGAGTTCGGTTACACGAACCCAATGCAGGCACCAAAGCTCGAGAAGGTACTCGTATCTATCGGTACAGGTAAGAATGGTCGTGGTGACAAAAAGCGCGCTGAATTTATCGTCAGCCGCCTCGCGAGCATCACTGGTCAGAAGGCATCTCCACGCAAGGCAAAGAAGTCGATCGCTACATTCAAGCTCCGTGAGGGCGAGATCATCGGTCAGCTCGTCACCATGCGCGGTGCTCGTATGTACGCGTTCCTCGACAAGTATCTCAACATCGCTATCCCACGTACGAAGGACTTCCGCGGATTTTCCGTCAAGTCAATCGACGCTATGGGTAACGTAACATTCGGCGTCAAGGAGCACACAGTGTTCCCTGAGTGTGCCGATGAGAACCTTGCAGACGTCTTTGGTATGGCAATCACGATTGTCACCAACTGTAAGACAAAGGCAGAGGCTGAGGCATTCCTCACGAATCTTGGTTTCCCATTCCGTCCTGAGGCTGAGCTTGCGACACGTCGCGGACTCAAGCGCACAAAGAAGGGTGCAACCAATATCACTCGTAGTGCAAAGAAGAAGAAATAATCTTTTTCTCAAAAAGAACCCGAATGGGTTCTTTTTGTTTTACTCTAAATTTGCTCATGTTATACTATGCAAATGAAAGTATCATCTCGCAAAGGTTTCACGTTGATCGAATTGCTCGTGGTTATCGCAATCATTGCACTCCTCTCAAGTGTGGTGCTTGCTGCACTTTCTTCCGCACGTGCAAAGGCGCGTGACGCACGACGCATATCGGATATAAGGCAGATCCAGCGCGCGGTTGATTTGTATGCTGATGATCACGGGGGACTTTTTCCGAATTCAGTGAACTTCGTTACGTTCAGTGATCCTGCATCTACGACCTCATGGGGCGCTAAGCGTCTTACGAGTTCTGGGCTTGCAACGTGGGATAGCGATTTTCTTCCTTTGCTTGCACCATATATGACGAGGCTACCGAGGGACCCAATCAACGTTGCTCCATATTCTTATGACTACATTCCGGAGGGATACGGACAGTGTCCATCCTCTGCTCCGGTCGGCAGTACAACGCGATACTCCATTATTTTCTCATCTGAGGTCAGTGTGTTCAATCTTCCGTTACTGCAGGCGCCGAATTACTCTGGAGCAGCAGGGCGATATTGTATTACACCATAAGAAAAACCCGCCGAAGCGGGTTTTGTTTATAAATAGGCAGCGAAGTTGTCCATCTCCGCCTTCGCGATTGCGCAACGACGGTAGGTGAAGAGGAGTTCGTTTTCGTCCGCATCTCCAGCGTCGAGCGCAGTCTGCTCCGCATTTTCGATTGCATGCGCGAACGCCTTGTTCTGGTCGGGCATGTGCGCTTTCGCTATGTTAATCGCACGGGGTAATCCACTTGCAATGAGTTCATTGCACGCGAGTACGAATCGCTCATTCCCGAGATGCGAAAGCAAGAGTGGCGAAGCAATGTGTTCGACTTCGGCACAGAACTGTTGCATCGCAGGAAGTTTCGAAAGCAGTGCAGAGAGGGGAAGTGTGCCTTCCTCGAAAGACTTACGTGCTTGGGTAATCATTGCATACATGACCGTCACGCTCCCGACCGGAAGGAGGGGATTTTGTGTGAATTCACGGCACGCTTCTTCGCATTTCACGAGGTCGTTCAAAAATGACTTGATGATGTGCCGCTTTATCGACACGATGAGTAGCCACGCCAGGACGAAGCAGACAAGAAGGGCGAGCTTGAGGAACATGGGGCCTCCAGGGAACTCTATCTATCCTCATACTACTCCTTGTCACTGTTGTGTCAAAATGGCTAGTGGGAAGGATATTTGCACATTTATCGAGAAACGGAGAAATCTATCTATTTGGCAAGAATTTTAGCCATAAATATCTTGACTTTTCGTCATATTTCCTGTAGATTAATCGAACGGAGAAGTCATCCGCCACTCTCCTTTTGTGCCCTCTTTGGACGCAAAAGAAGTGTTGCGCGATATGCTCCCCGTATTATTCAAAGCCACTTAGTAAGTGTGCTTATTGCTGTATGCAATCTGCATTTTTATTTAAGTAGTAATTTTACAAAGCGAGGATTTTTCGCTGCGGTTGTCGCGCTGGACCACGTGAGACGAGAGAGGTGTATACGATATACATTGACCGAGTCTCGCGCGGGAAGCGCGGTAACCCCAGCAAAAAAGTCCGCTTTCAAAGTATGGCAAAAAAATCAGTCATCGCGCGTAGCAAGAAGACTCCAAAGTTTTCTACACGTGCAGTGAACCGCTGTTTCAAATGCGGTCGCAAGCATGGTTTCATTCGCGACTTCGGTCTCTGTCGCATCTGTTTCCGTGAATTAGCAAACGAGGGAAAGATCCCAGGAGTAACTAAGTCATCATGGTAGTCACCGATCCTATCGCAGATATGTTGGTGCGTATCAAGAATGCAGGTACAGCAGGCAAGCACATTGTTGATGTCCCACATTCTGATATCAAGCTCCGCATTGCAAATGTCCTCATCAAGGAGGGATTCGTTGAATACGCAACGAAGAAGATCAAGAAGATTGGTAACCGCCAGGTACGTGTGATCGAAATCGGTCTCAAGAGTCAGGCAGGTGCACCATTCATCCGCGGTATCGAGCGTGTTTCACGTTCATCCGTCCGTGTGTATATGGGAGCCGCAGATTTGCGCCCCGTAAAGAACGGTTATGGCATCATGGTCGTCTCGACGCCAAAGGGAATTATGAGCGACTCACAGGCACGCAAGGAGCATGTCGGTGGCGAAGTCATCTGTAAGGTCTGGTAATATGTCACGTCTCGCAAAAAAGCCGTTGATCCTCCCAAAGGGAGTTGAGGCAAAGCTCGATGGTACAAAGCTTACCATCAAGGGTCCTAAGGGTGAGCTCTCACGTTCATTCCCTGCATTCGTTAAGTTCACCATCGCAGACAATGCGATCACTGTAGCTATCGAAACAGAGGAGCGTAAGGAGAAGCCAATGCTTGGAACCGCAGCAGCACTTGCTCGCAACATGGTCGTCGGTGTAACCGAGGGCTTCAAGAAGCAATTGCTTATCGAAGGTGTCGGCTTCAAGGCTGATGCAAAGGGTGACGAGCTTCACATGGCGCTTGGATTCTCACATCCCGTCATCGTTCCTGTATCAAAGGGTCTCAAGGTAACCACAGGTAAGGGTACTATCGACATCGAGGGTATCGACAAGGAACTTGTCGGTGCATTCGCCGCAGATGTACGCGCACTCAAGAAGCCAGAGCCTTTCAAGGGTAAGGGTATTCGTTACGCTGGTGAAGTTATCCGCCGTAAGCAGGGTAAGAAGAGTGCATAATGCATTCGTCTCCTAACATAAACTTATGATGAATAAAACACAGCAGAAGCAGTATAACCGTATGCGCCGTGGTAATCGTATCCGCGCAAAGGTATCAGGTACTGCAGACAAGCCACGCCTCGCCGTATTCCGTTCAGCGGTACACGTACAGGCACAGCTCATTGACGATGTGAAGGGCATCACTCTTGTAGCCGCTCATGACCTCAAGGACATGAAGGGTACCAAGATGGAGCGCGCTCAAGCAGTTGGTAAGCAGCTTGCAATTGCCGCAAAGGCAAAGGGAATCACAACAGTAGTCTTTGACCGTGGAGGTTTCCTCTACGCAGGTCGCGTCAAGGCACTCGCAGATGCAGCCCGCGATGGTGGTCTCGCATTCTAAACAGCAATACTTATATGGAAGCAAACAACAAGCCAGCAGCAGCGCCAGCATCAGCAGGTGCTCGCCCCGCAGCACGCCCATTTAGCCCACGAGGAGCAGCCGGTGCACGTCCAAGTTTTGGAGGAGCACGTGGAGGAGCTCGCGGAGGAGCAGGCGCACGTGGTGGCCGTGATGGACAGCGTGGTGGCCGTGATGGTCAGCGCGGTGGACGCATGGAGCGCCCAAAGCCAGAGTTCGACCAGAAGTCAATCGATGTTCGTCGTGTGGCCCGTGTGGTCACCGGAGGACGCCGCTTCTCATTCGCTGTAGCTATGATCATCGGTGACCGCAAGGGTCGCGTTGGTGTAGGTACAGGTAAGGCAGGTGATATCTCACTTGCTATGGAGAAGGCAGTGAAGGATGCAAAGAAGCACATGATCACTGTACGTACAACAAAGACGCATTCAATTGCGCATGATGTTCGTGCAAAGAGTTCATCTGCAATCATCGAAATGCGTCCCGCACCAGAGCGCGGTCTCGTCGCAGGTTCAGCAGTACGTAACGTACTCGAGCTCGCTGGCGTTACTGACGTGACGGCAAAGATTTTGTCAGGTAGCAAGAACAAGCTCAATATTGCTCGCGCAACTATTGTCGCTCTCTCTGATCTCCGTGCCCCAAAGAAGGCAGCGGTAAAGTCTGAGGAAGTTCTCGCAGAAGCTAAAGCGTAAATCATATGCAGTTAAACGAACTCAAGCGCACCAACGCCAACATGGGCTCTAGCCGTGTTGGTCGTGGTGGTAAGCGCGGTAAGACCGCAGGTCGCGGTACGAAGGGTCAGAAGGCGCGTGCTGGTCACCGCATTCGCCCAAACATGCGCGATATCATCAAGAAGTATCCAAAGCTTCGTGGTTACAAGTTCTCTTCAACAGAGACAAAGCCAGAAGTGATCAATCTTGCTACTATCGAATTGCATTTCGAGAACGGTGCTACGGTTTCTCCAGCAACGCTCGTCGAAAAGAAGCTCATCCGTACGTTCGCAGGTCGCACACCAGCAATCAAGATTCTTGCTACTGGTGCGCTCACAAAGAAGCTTAACGTAACAGGCTGTATCCTTTCAAAGACTGCTATTGCAGCATTTGAGAAGGCAGGCGGCACGGTTACTGTTCTCGCTGCTTAATTAACCTTGTTAACTTACGCGTATGACCAACTTCTTCAATAAGGTCCACGCGATCTTCGCGGACCCAGTGCTTCGTCGTCGAATGCTCTTCACGATCGGTGCATTGGTACTCTTCCGCCTCGCAGCATCAGTGCCTATTCCAGGTGTTGACGCTGCCCGCCTCGCGCGCGTCCTCGAGCAGAACCAATTCCTTGGTTTGCTCAATGTGTTCTCTGGTTCCGGTTTGGGCAATCTCTCTATCGTGATGCTCGGCGTCGGTCCAAGTATCACTGCATCGATCATCATGCAGCTCCTCACTATGCTCTTCCCTAAGTTGAAGGCAATGTATCACGAGGAGGGCGAGATTGGTCGTAAGAAGTTCTATCAGGTGAGTCGTTTGATCACCGTACCACTTGCACTCATTCAAGGTTTTGGACTCCTCGTCCTTCTCCAGAATCAGGGCGTCTTGGGCGCATCAACACCATTCACCTTGTTCATGAACGTGCTCATTGTGACGGCAGGATCACTCCTCCTCATGTGGCTCGGCGAACTCATTACGGAATTCGGTATTGGTAATGGCTCATCGCTCATTATCTTTGCCGGTATCGTGGAGCGTATCCCAAGTATCATTGCACAGGTTGCGGCGAACTATACCGCAGCAGACATTCCGATGTACCTCGGCTTCGCTGTGGTTGCATTCGGTGTGCTCGCATCAATTATCTTGATGTCTGAGGCAGAACGTCCTGTTCCGATTACGTATGCAAAGTCTGTTGCCGGCGGCCGCCAGGTTGGTGGTGTCGCAACGTACTTGCCACTGCGTGTGAATCAGGCAGGTGTCATCCCGATTATCTTTGCTTTGTCGATGTTCCTCTTCCCACAGCTCATTGGGGGTTTCCTCAAGGGCATGGCAAGTCCAATGGCGCAGAGCGTTGGTAATTTCTTGGTGACGTACATCTCAGGCGGTTGGGTTCATGCAATTCTCTACTTCTTGCTTGTGCTCTTCTTCACGTATTTCTACACCGCGGTCACTTTTGATCCCGATGCAATCGCGAAGAATCTCCAGCAGAGTGGTGCATTCATTCCCGGCATTCGTCCTGGAGTTTCGACTTCAGAATATCTCGCAAAGGTAGTTGCGCGTACGACGCTCCCTGGAGCAGTCTTCCTTGCAGTCATCGCCGTGTTGCCATTCGTGATGCAAAGCCTCACGGGTAACCAGGCACTTGCTATTGGAGGTACAGCAATCTTGATCGTTGTGTCTGTGGTCACCGATTTGGTGAAGCAGCTTAATGCTCAGCTCTCAATGAGAGAATACTAAAAACAAACCCCGCAAGGGGTTTGTTTTTAGTATTCCTTCCGTGTACCAAATATCCGCACTGGTCTTTTTGTCTGGGGCGACCTCACGCTTCGCCCTCCATGTACCACTGTACATTATCGGGCTCCAGCGAGGCCGCCGCAGACAAAAATACTCAGTGTTTCATGGTTGTTTATGTGTGAATAGTATTTCTACATAGTTCATTTGTTTCAGCAACAATCCCTCATTAGAATCTTAAGCATAGAAAAACCACCCCAAGGGGTGGTTTGTGCTATGCGTAGCGTGCAGAGAGCGATTCGCACATTTTGCGTGCTCTGCATTCGAGATCTTTCAGCGTCTTGACGTTGTCCTCGAGCTCGTCAAATGTTTCGCCGCTGGAGAGGTCATTGAAAAGTTTTCGAGATGCAGGAATAAGTGCAAGCGCGCTGAGAATATTTGGATCTTCCGCGCGAATTTCAGTGAAACGAGTCTGGACTATTTCATTAATGCAATGGTTGTAATGTTTAATGCGCACGATGTGTGCATGCATCATCTCGCGAAGGTTTTGTTCCCTTTGCGAGCTCGTATGCTCTGCGAGCACGTGCTTCCATGCAAAGATTGCATTGATGAGTCTATTCCACTCCTCCAGGATCTCATGGAGTTTTTTGTTCGACATATAAAATCGAACAGCAGAAATCTCTTCCCGTATCGCGTGGAATTTTTCAACGAAAGCCATGTACTGCGACTCCACAGCATCTGCGGTGGCATTGAGTGGAATCTGCCTAAGGAATTTCACTTTCGGATAGCACTCTTTGTCGTAGAATATGACGACGCTGCTGAACTCCTTTTGTGCCTCATCGCCTTTTTCTGCAATTGCTTTCTTGAGTTCTTCGCGCGACATATTCGCTTTCATGTACACCCCTTTTTCGTCTCTCTCGCCATACTGCCATAATCGTCATATATTGCAATGGGGCCAGATTATAGAGTCAGTGCTATAGTAACAAACATAGCGTAAGTAAAAGAAAAACCGCCACTATTGTGGCGGCGATTTTGTAAGTCAATGCAGATCCTCAAGTGTTCTTTTGAGTTCGTGCATGCGACCCCCGAGCTTTGTGAGTGTATGGAGGTGCTCATTGAGTCCCGCAAAAGTATGGATCCGAGGTGAGCTCACGAGATCCGACCAGTCCTTGATGATCATTGCGAAGTCGAGGATGGGCGCGGTGTCGTGGACGGTGAGCATGCCAAGTTTCTGGAGCATGAGGACGGTGATGTCAGCCTTGAGGTGGTCGACATTGCGCACCTTGTCTCCGATTTCACGACGCAGTGCTGTCTCTTGTGCGCACATTGCTTCCCAGTCGATTTCGAACACCTTGGTACTAAGCTCTTCGCAGTACTTGTGCACATCTGTGATTACCGCGCGTAGCATGCGTTTGTTTGCAGTCATAGCGTTAGCAGACCAAGGACCCGAAAGGATTTGGTGTTGCCGTTCAAGCGAGGACTTGAAATCGCGTAGCAAGTTCGCAGTCGCGGTATGTCCCTCAGCTTTGGCTTCGGCAGCTGCCGGCCTGTGCGCAGCAGCTTTTGTGATTGCTTCTTTGAGTATGTCATTTGCCCGAGTAAGAAGATCCTCGAGTTGTGTTTCGAGATACCACTTTGGTCGGTAAGTGAACCATGTAAAGAGTGTAGAAAGCTTGTGCAGCATAAGCACCTCACAGGGGGTTGTTGAAAAGAGCGTTAGTTCAAGCCGGATTTTAACACATATCATGGTAAATAGCAAGTTACTACACACATAGCTTCCGAATATTACGAGTGAAAAAGCCCGCTGAAGCGGGCCTTTGAAGTACGGGTTGTGCTATTTGGCTAATCCGTCAGTGTAATTCGTGACGAGATGGATACATTCGGTGATGAGCACCTTTGCATTTTCGATTGACTCGGAGAGCTTCTCGAGCTCTGCAAAGGTGTGCAGTCGACCACAGTGTTCGATGCCATTGTAGATCTCGAATGCTATGGCGATCTTCTTGAGAATGAAGGGCTCCTTGCGCAGGATCATTTGCAGTCCGAAGTCGAGATGCTTGGCAAGTTCATTGCGCAGGCAAAGAGTCTCGCTGTAGCGTTCGCCGATGAGGCGGCGCAGAGCGATCTCGGGTTCAGGGTCGGCCTCATAGGGTTCCTTGAGTTCCTGGAGTCCATTGAGCGTCTTGATGAGGCCCTTGATATGCTTGATGGACTTATGGAGAATCGTGCGGCTTTTCGCATCGAGTAGTTCGATGAGGTCGCTACGGTAGACTTCCCAGTCCTTAAACATCGTGTCGATGGGCTTGGTCATCTGGCTGGCCGTTGCGGAGTGACCCGCATCAAAAAGCTTGTCTGCCGCGGCGTAGTAGGGAATAAGGCTTACTTTGGTCTTCGCCATGGCAAGATTCGCCTCGCCAACAAGATCCTCGATCTCGTTACGGAGTGTGCAGCTCAGTTTGTACATGTAACCTCCTTAGGTAACCGTACATATATTAACATAGTATATTATGTTTGTCAATGTTAAAGGATTATAAAAATAGCCATAAATATGGCTATTTCTTTAATCATTTGTTGTCTTGAAGACCATTGCGATTATAGCATTATGGACCTCCTCGATACTCTGCTCTCCATTAATCTCTATGAAATCGTAGTCACGGTCGCGGCGGTAATGTTCAACAACAGGGAGGACATCACTTTCGTACCACGCAAGGCGTTTCTCAATAGCCTCTTTCGTATCATCGGCACGGCCCTCTTCCTTTGCGCGGCCGAGCATGCGGGCGAGTGCCCAATCATGAGAAACGTTCATATAGATGACAACAGGCTGCTCACGCTTGAAGAACTTCAGTGCAATGTCGAGATTCTGTTGTTCATTCATTGAGCGTGGTGAGCCGTCGATAATGAGATGCTCATGTCCATGGAGATTTGCAATAAAGGTATTGGACCAGATCCACATTGCGAGGAAGTCGGGCTGTCGTTCGCCATTATTCAGCGCATCACGAGAGATATTTGCAGCGTACGTATTTCCTTTTACGAATTCTCGGAAGTAGTTTCCTGATTGATGATAGAAAATTTCACAACCTGGGTCTTGTTCTCTTAGGTAGTTCTGTAGCAGTTTGACTTGAGTACCTTTACCACAGCCTGATGGCCCGATAAAGATGAATGTTCGTTGCGGTGTATTCATAGGAATATCATAGCATAAATACAAAAAGAAAATGCAGGATGGACATATGTTTATGAAAAATAACAGCCAACTTGTGTAATTGGCTGCTATTAGTCTCCGAGGCGATACGCACAATACCATCCGCCTTCGCTATCACATGGACCATATCCGCAACACGCGCTTACTCCTACACCCATGCAATCTGCATCGGTCCACGGAGTTTCTTCTGGTCTCCATGCAATGTATTTTCCTGTACTTATGGCGACGGTGCAGCCCGCATTGATCTGCCCATCGATATACATATAGTGGTCGCCCCACCCACGTTTCGTGTCGGGGTCCTTGGGAATCGTAATGTAGGTGCTGAGAATATTTTTGAGAAATGTATTTCCGGGTACAGCGCGGTCTCCCCAGCATGTAGTTGCATCAGTTTCTCCAATACAGAACCCATCACCCACAACGGGAAGAGTTCCTGAAGCGTCCTCAACCATTCGGAATGCCATTTCGAGTTGGTGAATATCCGCAAGTCTTCGCGCATTGCGCGCCTTCACCTTCGCGCCCTTGAGGCTTGCAAGTACAACTGATGAGAGGAGTCCGATAATTGCTATCACTACAAGGAGCTCGATGAGAGTGAAACCCTTGATCGTTGAAGCACGATTTTTTCCTACGCGTGCTACGTCATCTTTGCTACTTTCATTTCTGCGAACCATTGAAATATTATAGCAGATACATTTGGTGCCGCTGGGGATGTTATTTATTATCCATATTTCGCTTGTGAAAGCAGATTTCGGTCATAGCAAATGATGCTATACTATTTATATGAACAATGGACGACGTGGCTTTACATTAATAGAATTACTGGTCGTGATTGCGATTATTGCGTTACTTTCAAGCGTGGTGCTTGCCTCACTCGCAACTTCGCGTGCAAAGAGTCGTGATGCGAAACGTCGCAGTGACCTCGATCAGATTCGTATCGCACTTGAGATGTATTACGATGCAAAGGGGAAGTATCCTGAGGCAGCCGACGGAAATTGCTCCGCAGTCGATGGACGTAGTTTCCAGGCAGGTGGTTGCTTGCTCGTGCTTGTTAGTGGCGGATATATTTCAAAGCTTCCTGCAGACCCACTCGCAACATCGACCGACCCACTCTATCGTTATGATTCGTGGTGTGCGCTTCCTCCTCCTGCGCAGAATAGCAATCAGCGTTATCGCTTCATCGCGAACACCGAATTGCCTGCGGGTGGCCTGGCGAATAATCTCTGGGCGGACAATCAAATCATGGTTGCCTCATGTGCGGATCCAAAATAATCGGATAGAATTCGTGTTTTGTGCACATAAAAGAAAAAGCGAGAGCACTCGCTTTTTTTGCATCTTTTTGATAGTATGGGCAAATGTCTTTAATAAAGTCTCCAGGTGAAATAGAACTACTTCGTGAGGGCGGTAAGCGTCTTGCGAAGGTTTTGCGCATGACGCGCGACTATATCAAGCCAGGTATGACGACTCGTGAGGTCGATGCCTATGCCGAAAAACTTATCCGAGATATGGGGGACACTCCTCCATTCAAGAACTATCAGCCACGCGGAGCTCGCAGGCCTTTTCCCGCAGCACTGTGCATTTCGGTCAATGATGAGATTGTGCACGGCATTCCCGGTGACTATGTCATCAAGGATGGCGATGTGGTCAGTATCGATCTTGGGCTGACCCATAAAGGGCTGGTGACCGATCATGCACTCTCAGTAATCGTAGGTGATGCTCCACAGCGTGTAAAAGATCTTTTGCGCTATACCGAGGAGGCACTTTGGAAAGGTATTGATGCTGCGAAGATTGGAGGACATATTGGTGACATTTCTGCAGCTATTGAAGAAGTACAGATTAAGCATAAATACGGAAATGTGCGCGAATTAGGTGGCCATGGTGTTGGCCACGGAGTGCACGAAGATCCTTATGTGCCTAATTACGGACGCAAGGGTACGGGCCCTCGACTCCAGCAAGGGATGGTGCTCGCGATTGAACCAATGTTCATCCTCGATGGCACTGAGGATATTCGTCAGATGCCTGATGGTTGGACCATAGTGTCGCATTCTGGCGCTACTGCCGCACACTTCGAGCACACAATCGCTTTTACCGATAAGGGTGTCGAAGTCCTTACAATGGAATGATTGAAAAAGACCCCTTGGGGTCTTTTTGTTTGCACACAGGAATTTTATTGCACCTATGTTGCACATGCTATAATTATAATGCGCGCTTGCGCCCATTTAAAATTTAATTCTTCTCCATGATTAAACGTGCACTCCTTGGTTGCGGCACTCTGCTTCTCACATTTTTCACCTTGCTCTCCATGAGTCAGGTAGCATCTGCCGCGGTAGCTCCAGTGATTACTCAAGTCACACCGCTCAGTATTCCCGGTGGTGAACCTGCGGTCATCACGGGATCGGGTTTTGATTCTCATTCTGTTGTGTTATTTGGAAATTATGAAGTAGTCCCTAGTGCTTCAAGCCCAACGGTACTTTCATTTAATACTGTGCTCGGCATGACGTGCGGCGGGGATTACTATGTCCAGGTCAAGCAAAAAGATACGGGTGTAGTGAGTAATCAGTTCCTTGTACATTTTGTGAAGCCTCTCCCTGTCGATCCTCCAGAGATTAATGTGACCAATAGGCCATGGCATAAGCTTCCTCCGGGATTTCGCATGGTGATTGACGGGCCCGGAAACACCTTCGGGTGCGGACAGGGTGTACGTCCAAATTTTGGCCCCGGCCTGAAGATCGTCTTCGATGGTAATACAGCTGCGGCCATCACTCCGACAATTGATGATCTTACGCTAGAAGTTGTTCTTCCGACATCGCTTGCGCTCGGCAACCATTACATGCAGGCTTTATATAATGGACATTTGAGTAATAAGATTAATTTTGATATTGCCGAGCCATATGCGCTCAAGACACCTATACTTCGCACGCTGAAGATCTATTCAAACGGTGTGATAAGCGATGTCACTTATAACAGCGATAATATCCAAACTGATTATATTGAGGTCGTTGCAGACAATCTGCAGCGTGGCACAACAGTGCTCACGGATGTGCAAGTATGGCTTGATGGAAAGAAGCTCGATACTGCGCAGTTTGCAGGTGGTGACCCACAGCCATTCATTTTCAATATTCCCAAAACGATAACTGCAGGGACGCATCAAGTTTCAGTTTATAATCCGAATGACACCAATCCGTCTTTACCAGGAGCTGAGAGTAATAAGCTGCAACTCATCGTGCGCAACGATGCGGATCGACCCGCAATGATTTCTGGAGTTGGTGCAAATTTTGCAAATTGGACTTTCGTTCCTATTGATAAAGAAGGAGCTACGATTCGCGTCACTGGACGAATATATCCTGACTCAGTAGCTATTATTGATGGTGTGAAGCAGCCAAGTGAGTTTTGGTCACAATATTATGTGCTCAATGTACCTATTCCTGCGAGCTTAAATGTTGGTACTCATAAAATTCGCCTTGGCAGCAAGAATGACAATAGAGCATTAAGCAATGAGATGACTTTTGAGGCAAAGAAAC
The DNA here is from genome assembly GCA_035583355.1 of Candidatus Paceibacterota bacterium. NCBI lineage: Bacteria > Bacillati > Minisyncoccota > Minisyncoccota bacterium. The sequence goes on from DATEZQ010000003.1 coordinate 245,944, forward strand.
TTGCCGACATGACTCCTGACGATAGTAATTTGCCAAAGATAACAACGGTCGACCCAATCCGTGCTTTGCAGGGTCAGGCCATAGTTATTCATGGTGAAAATCTTAGCTGCAGCTCTTTCGTAATGTTCAGCAACATGCGCGTGACCAGCTCGGGGTGCGCGACTACTGCAGCGGGAGTAAAGTTTGCTGTTCCAGCAACTACTCCAAATGGTAGCCACAGTATCGAAATGTCTGATCCTTCGACAGGTAAGAAAACGGATGCAGTATGGATTACAGTGGGGCAAACAAGCGGTCCAGGAAGTACCAATCAAACTGGTGATAGTAAACGTACCGATACAGTTCGTCTCGGACAAGTGCCATTCCCTGTGCTTACTACGGGTACGAGTGGCGCAGGTGCGCAGCAGTCTATCAGTGATTACATTGCAAAATTGCGCGCAGACATGCAGCAGCGTGCAGCTGCTTCAAGGCAGAATGCAGCAAGTAGTGCAGTATCTGCGCCACGCACAATTAATCCCCCAATGGCAGATAAGAAGTTGGAGGCATGCGTAGGCATTGAGCGAAGTCTTGGATTGCGCTCAAAAGACGCAAAAAACAGTAGTGATGTGACAATGCTCCAGAGTTTCCTTGTCGCTGGTGATTATCTCAAGGCAGAGCCTACGGGATACTATGGCGCACTTACTGCAAAGGCGGTGAAGAGTTTCCAGAAAGCCAATGGTATCAGCCAGACGGGAACGGTTGGTCCGCAAACACGAGCGAAGATCAAGAGTTTCCTTTGCAATTAGCATTATCGAAAAACCATCTTGCGCTTGCGAGATGGTTTTTCTTGTATAGACTATAGGTATGAAGAACTTACCGATAGAGGAGTTCATTGTGCTCCAGAAGAAAGGTGCACTCCCTATGGATGCAGTCGTCATTGATGTGCGCATGGATGGGGAGTATGATCTCGAGCATCTTCCCCATGCAATAAATATTGACGTGTCGCATCCGAACTTTATGCATGCTGTGCAGAAGCTCGATAAAACAAAACCGTATTATCTGTATTGTGCAAGCGGCGGTCGCAGTCAGGTGGCGGCACAGATGATGTCTGCAATTGGGTTTACTGATGTCACCAATCTCGAAGGCGGCATGATGGTATTATAAAAACAATCCCCGAGGGATTGTTTTTTTACATTTTAGCAAACGATGAATCGGTATGAAATCAGTCGCTTAAATACCAAATTGGTTTACAGGAAGAGTCTGTTGCTGTACAGGTACCTGCTGATAGTAGTATCCACCCATCATGCCACGGCCCTGTCCGTAGTAGGTGTTGCCTCCACGCATCATTCCGCTGCGGTAACCATAGTCACCATAACCATTCATCATGCGTCCATAACCGAACTCTCCGCGGAATTCACCAACCTTAACGCCGAGCCAGAAGACGAAGAGGAGCATACCGAGTAAGAGAACGATGCGGAGCACGCGATGCTTATTCCACGCACAATGGCCATGCATGTGGTCGTGACCATGCATCTGTTCGCTCATCGTTCCATCATTGTGATGATGATCGTGATTACAAAATTCACACATAATATGAAAATATTATTATTGTTAATGTGTACACCGCAGTGGCGGCTATGACTCTATTATATGCCAATACTGTATATATGAAAGTATTAGGTGTGAAGAACTCATGAAGAGAGGCGATAATTGACAATTACATGCTCTAGGTGCAGGCTAGATGCAGCATATTGTTCCTGGAGGCGGTGATGCAGCAAGTCTATGTCCTTCTTGGAAAGAGGCTTAGTCACGAGAGGTATTTGCGCGCAAAAGGAGATAATCCCAACGCTTGGGCGCTTCACCCGGATGCGCAACTACGTGTCGATGCACTCGCGGCAATCTGTCGAGAGGCACCTGTGGATCTACTGGTGTGCAGTGGGGGAGAGACTGCAGGCTTCGGTCTTCCGAGCGAGGCCTACTCGCTTTCGCGAGGATTCCTTTCTTCGGATTTTGGACCACGGTGTCCGAAGATCCTCCTTGATGAGGAGTCGCTGAATACTGCGGAGAACGCGCAGTGCGTGAAGCGTCTTCTCCTGGACGTGCAGTACTTTACCTTGCACATCGTTACGAGCGGCTACCATGTGGCTCGCGTCAAGAAAATCTTTGCTGCACAGCATCTCAACATCGAAGTGCTTTCTGCGGAGGATGTCGTCGCCAACCTCGTCCCCGAGCGTAGGGCAGAGATGCTCACGTACAAGAAGAGCCTCCATGTGCGGCTTGAACGCATTCGTGAGTGGGTGAGTCGCAGACTTTCCCCGAGACTTCTCACAAAGCTCGCTCACTATTTCAGATAACACAAAGGCCCAGTGATGGGCCTTTTCTTAATTTGTAAAAACAGAGAGCGAATATATCCTATTTAACTGTGGATTGCATGGGGATAGGAAAGCTATTGTGTGCAGCATCATTTGGCGTCGCATGAGCGCAATAAGGTAGGTTCGACCTACGGCAAGAGATGATATTTTTGGGATTTTAAGCGCTTAAAATGGAAAATTTTCTAAAGGACAGAAATATCCATATTTTTGGGCGTATTTCTTCAAAAAGTCTTCTTGACAGTATTCTGTATTCTGCTATACTCGTCATCAGCTCAGAAGGAATTTGGAGCGCAGAAATCGACCCGAAAGGGAAAACGAAGACTGTGAGAAAATTGCTTGACAATTTTCCGAATCCGAATATACTTGAGAGCACCTGAAATATGTTTACTACGAAATAAGAAACGCCACTGCTCGGACGCCTTAAACAGGCAACCGCGCGAACCGCGCTTTTTTTATCGCAAAACATGTCGGGTACGAACTTTGAAAACTGAATCCACTGATGATTGTGAGGAGATGAGTAATCGACTTACGTGAATCATACAGTGTAACAAAAGGTGTAATCATTGAGCAACACTCAGAGAAGCGCCCTTCTAAAAAAATTAGTCGAAAGACTGGTCTTTTCGTCGGAAGGCTCGCGAAGAACTGAGAAAAAGTAGGTTATGCAGTAATGCATAGCCCACTCGATAAAATGTTGCGGTTATGGTTTCTTATGTTCCCAATGAACATAAGGGCGTATGGTGGATGCCTTGACTGTAAGAGGCGATGAAGGACGTGGCATAGCAACGATATTCTTCGGGGAGGTGCGTAGCAACCTTTGATCCGGAGGTCTCCGAATGAGGCAACTCCTGTAGTTTTAAGACTACAGATCCTGCAGTGCAGGAAGCGAACCTGGTGAAGTGAAACATCTCAGTAACCAGAGGAAAAGAGAACAAATGTTATTTCCGGAGTAGCGGCGAGCGAAAGGGAAAGAGCCCAAACCTGTATGCGGCATAGAGCGGATGAGTAATCGTTCGTTCTATGCCATGTAGAGGGGTTGTAGGGCGAGAGCGGGGGTAACCCGTAAAGTCAAAAAATAGTTATATAACTGAACGAGCTGGAAAGCTCGGCCCTAGACGGTGATAGCCCGGTAGGTGAAATGTAACTGTCTTTATGGCTCTCGTACCTGAGTACTCCAAGACACGAATAGCTTGGAGGAATCTGCCAGAACTAACTGGTAAGGCTAAATACTACTTACAGATCGATAGTGAACTAGTACCGTGAGGGAAAGGTGAAAAATAGTCCGGGAGGACGGTGAAATATTTCTGAAACCATATGTCTACAAGGAGTCAGCGAGGTCGTAAGACCTCCATGGCGTGCCTATTGAAGAATGAGCCAACGAGTTAATGTATGCGGCCTGCCTAAAGGAGTTCGTCCTGGAGGCCAAGGGAAACCGAGTATGAATAGTGCGAATTGTCGTATACATTAGACCCGAAGCGTGATGAGCTACCCATGAGCAGGGTGAAGTTCGTAGAAATACGAATGGAGGCCCGAACCGGTTGAAAGTTCGACATCATCGGATGACTTGTGGGTAGGAGTGAAAAGCTAATCGAATTACGTAATAGCTGGTTCTCTCCGAAATATGTTTTGGCATAGCGTCTAGAGTACCCTCTGGGGGTAGAGCACTGGATGGGCTGAATAGGGAGCAATCTCGTCAATCCAATCAAACTCCGAATACCAGAGATTAAGTTTCTAGGCAGTAAGACTACGGGCGCGAAGGTCCGTCGGTCAAAAGGGGAACAGCCCTTGATCGCCAGTTAAGGTCCCTAAATCTATACTAAGTACAATTGTAAGGTGGTGGGTTTTCTTCGACAGTGAGGATGTTGGCTTAGAAGCAGCCATCATTTAAAGAAAGCGTAACAGCTCACTCACTAAGAGAACCTGCGCCGAAGATAAACGGGGTTAAGTATAGTACCGAAGCTGCGGGTATGTCACTTTATTCGTAAAGTGGGGTACGGTAGGAGAGCGTTCTGATCCGCATTGAAGCTGAAGGGGTAACCCACAGTGGAGCGTTCAGAAGTGAGAATGTTGGCACAAGTAACCGCAATGGGGGTGAGAAACCCCCACGCCGAAAACCTAAGGTTTCCTATTCTATGTTAATCAGAGTAGGGTTAGTCGGTCCTAAGGGGATGACGATAGTCGGACCCGATGGACAGCAGGTTAATATTCCTGCACTTCGCGTATGTGCGATGGAGAGACGAAGGGTTGTATGTAAGGCCTCTTATTGGATTGAGGTCGCTTATGTGAGGATGTCAGATAGGAAAATCCGTCTGGCGCGTATCCGAGCATAGTCGCAAATTGGGGGTTCGCCTCCTTTGAGCTTACAAAGCACGCTTCCGAGAAAATCTTCTAAGCTTCAACATACGTGGAACCGTACCGAAAACCGACACAGGTGGGTAAGTCGAGAAGACTAAGGCGAACGAGTGAGAGGTCCTCAAGGAACTAGGCAAAAAAGCAGCCGTAACTTCGGGATAAGGCTTGCCTCTAGCAATAGAGGCCGCAGCGAAAGTATATCAACCAACTGTTTAACAAAAACACAGCTCCCTGCGAACTCGTAAGAGGATGTATAGGGGGTGACGCCTGACCAATGCCGGAAGGTCAAATATTGGTGGTGATGGGGTAACCCTGAGCTGACCGATATAAGCCCCGGTGAATGTCGGCCGTAACTATAACGGTCCTAAGGTAGCGAAATTCCTTGTCGGGTAAGTTCCGACGCGCACGAATGGCGTAATGAGTTGATAACTGTCTCGAGGACTCGCTCGGTGAAAATACAATGGGGGTGAAGATGCCCTCTACCTGCAGCTAGACGAAAAGACCCCAGAAGCTTTACTATAGCTTGATATTGAATATAGGTGTTCTCTGCGTAGCATAGGTGGGAGAGGTTGAAGCGTAGGTTTCGGTTTACGTGGACTCGACAGTGAAATACCACTCTTTGATAATTTATATTCTAACCTGGACGGAAAAAACGTTCGGAGACAGTATCTGGTGGGTAGTTTAAGTGGGGCGCTTTCCTCCTAAAAAGTAACGGAGGAGTCAATTAAGGTTAACTAGGCGCGAATGGACACCGTGCCGATAGTGCAATGGCATAAGTTAGCTTAACTGTAAGACGTAAGTGTCACACAGACGCGAAAGCGGTGCATAGTGATCCGACCATCCGCATTAGACGCGGTGGAAGCACATCTGATAAAAGTTACTCTGGGGATAACAGGCTAGTTCCGTCTAAGAGTCCATATCGACGACGGAGTTCGGCACCTCGATGTCGGCTCATCTTATCCTGGGGCTGGAGAAGGTCCCAAGGGTTTGGCTGTTCGCCAATTAAAAAGATACGCGAGCTGGGTTCAAACCGTCGTGAGACAGGTTGGTTTCCTATCTGCTGCAGGCGCAGAAATTTGAAGAGATTTGACCCTAGTACGAGAGGACCGGGTTGAACTGACCTCTGGTCTACCAGCTGTCACGCCAGTGGCACCTGCTGGGTAGCTATGTCGGGAAGGGATAACCGCTGAAAGCATCTAAGCGGGAAACCCACTCTAAGATTAGATTTCGTTATGAGACTCGTAGGAGATTACTACGTTGATAGGCTTTAGGTGTACGCACAGTAATGTGTTCAGCCGAGAAGTACTAATTTGTCCATTTATTGGGAACATAGGGAGTCATGCGGACGAACTATGTTCTGAAACACGCAACATTTTCGACACGATTTAATCGTGATAGTTGCTCAATGATTACACCTTTTGTTAAAGATTCAGTTTTCAAAGCTTCACAGTACATTGTTTGTATTGATAGAGGTGGCTCGACGTTGTGGACCCACCCGGTCTCATTCCGAACCCGGAAGTGAAACATGATAGTGCCAATGATACTCTTCAGAAGAGGGGAAAGTAGGTAGCTGCCTCGATCAATGTAAACAATGAATGAAGAAACACTCGAAAGAGTGTTTTTTCTTATATGTTAAATTCTTAATGCAAGGTCTCCGCCTTTTGCAGAGGCTTGAATTTGTCAGAAGAGGGGAAATAAAAGAACGCCCCTTCGGGGACCAGGGCGTTCTTGCCCGATAGTGTCGCGCCTCCGCGCGTCAGATCAACTCACGCCTCAGCTACGCTGAGTCGCTCACGGGTAGGTACGCTGCAAATGCGCAATCCACTGATTGCGTCGCACTCGCTCTAGCAGGTAAGCCAATGATACCGAGATGCGCTGAGTCGCTCACGGGTAGGTACGCTGCCTCAATACACAGAGTTGCTCATTGTTAAATGTGCACATATTTAAATATTTAAATGCGCATTTAAGGATGTTTAGGGCGAACGTGCTAAACGTCTTTTTGGTGAAAGAGCGAGGCAGGGATTGACTTTTTGGCACTTTCAATTAATATTATAGGGCTTTGTTCTTTCCATGGGGCTGCCTTTCGGGGCGTGTATGAGTGACTACTCCTCTGGTACGCGAAGTTTGCGTATCTCGTCGTGGGCTTACCGCCTGCCAGCTCCTCCAATTTCTTTGCTCTTTGGGGCCGTCGTGCGAGCGTCTGTTCCCTGGGGAATGGAAGGCGAAGGTTCAACTCCTTCCGGCTCCGCCAAAGAGATCTCTAAGCCCCACGTGATGGGGTTTTTCTTTATTTCGATTTTAGTTGACATATTCCCACCATGTCGTAGTGTAAATCAGTCCTGCTCTTGAATTTTCATTCACCTATTGATATGGAGGCCTTATGTCGAACCAGTCGATGTCCCGCTCTGATACTGGGGTAATGCTCAGCGCGTTACTGCTCCAGATGCTCTGCAATCTTCATTTGGCACAGCGAGCGTTGCTGCAGGGCTATCTCACACTCTGTGATAGTAGTCTGCGTAACGCCTTGCTTTCGAGCATGGGCTCCGTGCGTTTCGTTGCGAGTGAAGATGATGCAGTTGTGATGAGGCAGATGAATCATGTCACCGAGAAGCTGCGTTCCGCAGTCGATTCATTGTCGGATCACAAGCAAACGGAATCCTCGATCTTGGAAGCGGGCATCGCTATCCTTGATGCGGAGGCGGTTACCTCAGGTACTGCTCCCTCCGCTGAGTTCAGCAGTATTCTCGAGGAGATATCGAATCTGTACCTCGCACTTGATGTCCCTGCTTAGGGTAAATCTATTTGGACGTTTACGACGAGCGTCGTAAACGTCCTTTTTCTAACTCTCGACAAAACGCGAATTTGGAATAGATTGTGTGTAGACAGTCACTTTGGAGCTTTTATGTATCTACTCGTACATGAGCATTGTCTATGTGAAGATTTCATAAATATGCTTGGGAGGTTTTGTGCGCTCACGTTGATTTCTGCGCCTATTGCGGTTGTGCTCGTGCTCCTCTCCGCCAGCAATTTCTGGTGGTCGAATGCACGTGTGCTATCTCGATTGCAGCGTGAAGAACCCTCTGTTCAGCGCATCATTTCTGTAGAACGACACCTCGCCAGTCCACCAATCTATACCGTAGAGCTTGAGGGTGGAGTTCGGGAAGCGTATCTTCTCGAGACGGATATCATACAGCGCTCATACTTTTTCCGTCGCTAAAGCGCAAAGTGCCCTCGGGCACTTTTTGTTTGAAATTGTTAGAAAATGTGTCAAAGTAGCCATATTTATAGGCATATAATAGTGATTGACTTTTGGCGAATATCGGGTAGTATTTGACTCAACGCTGAAGACAGCAGGTGTTCCGACAAAGGAACTTAATCTCCTGCCGAAGTACCAACTCTACCCACTTTTTTGGGCGGTTGATCTTCTCGTTAAGGTCGATCTTTTTATTTAGCAGAACTTTCCGTTAGCACCAGCGACGCAGCAAAGTTCTTGCTAAATTAACATAATTTACATGGCAATCACAAAGCAGAAGAAGACAGAGATCACAGAGAAGATTTCTCTTGGTCTCTCAACCGCTACCGGTGCAGCATTTGTTTCAGCTCGCGGAATCACCGCAAATGAAATGAATACACTCCGCCGTGAGCTCCGCGAGAAAGGAGTCAAGTATACCGTTGCAAAGAAGTCGCTTATGAAGCGTGCTTTCGTTGCGCAGGGTATCACAGGTACTCTTCCAGAGCTCCCAGGTGAAGTTGCAATCGCATGGTCTACCGACCCTGTCGCAGCATCAAAGGGTGTCTATGCATTCGTAAAGGCAAACAAGGACAAGATGCAGCTCGTTGGAGGAATCTACGAGGGCGCATTCATGTCAAAGGCCGAGATCACGGAACTCGCATCTATTCCTTCATACAAGGAACTCCAGGGCAAGTTCGCAGGTGTACTCAGCGCCGTTGTTACACAATTCGTACGAGTTGTGGACGCAAAGGCAAAGAAGGGCGAATAATTCAATTTGGATTGGCACAATGCCTATCCGTTTGAACACAGTTTCTATTTAAAACAAATTAAATTTCAATAACATGGAAGAGAAGTCAACAGTTGAGGTTCCTGCAAAGTTTGCAGCAATCGTCACCGCAGTTGAGAAGCTTACGCTTCTCGAACTCAACGAGCTCGTAAAGCTCCTCGAGACAAAGTGGGAGGTATCAGCAGCCGCAACAGCAGTTGCTGGCCCAGCAGTAGCAGCAGCAGCGGGCGAGGAGAAGACATCATTTGATGTTGAGCTCGCAGCAGCAGGTGCAACACCAGTTCAGGTCATCAAGGCAATCAAGGAGGTTCTCGGTCTCGGACTCAAGGAGGCAAAGGATATCGTTGACGCAGCACCAGCACTCGTTAAGGCCGGCCTCAAGAAGGAGGAGGCAGATGCGCTCAAGGCTAAGATTGAGGCAGCAGGTGGATCGGTTACACTTAAGTAATTTACCTAAACAAAAAAGACCCTTTGGTCTTTTTTGTTTAGGTAAATTACTTGAGTTCACCTGCATGGTAATGGCACTGGCCTTTTAGTTGCCGCTGGTTTCGAGAGGAATGTTGCGGAGGAGTTGGTCGAGTGAGGTGATGATGGTGCTCTTTGTGTCGCGGAGCGCGTCTGCTTCGTGTTGAGGGCGCAAGGGTGCGCGCTCGATGCGAAAGGTGATGAGACGTGGGTTGCGCTCCTGTGCATCAATGAGTACTATTGGGACGTCGTCGATGAAATAGTGCATATCTTCGCCGCTGTCATACTTTGTGAGCCACTCTGCTATCGCTTCTCCCTTGAGTCCAGGTACGATTATTGTGTCATTGAGATAGTGCGCAATTCCTGAGCCATGGATTTTGATTTCCTGTGCCGTGGGGTTCTCTGCGGTCGTCATGAGTACGATGCGATAGCCATTACTGCGCAGCGTGTCGAGTGTAGGTTTAACGTCCGGGAATACCAGTGTATGGAGATTGTGTACTTCATGCTCGAGGATTGAGATAAATGAGGCCGTGCCCATTTGTTCACTGGGCTCATATTTTTGCATGAGTGTAATGAGACCATTGGTGTCAAAAAGCGTGCGGTCAAAGTCGAGAAATACCGTATTCATGGGTAAATTATCTCATGCTCGAAGCATTTGTAAATGATGATTGTTCTCTGGGCGGTCTAGCTGAGAGACATATTCTTACATGCTCTACTCTATTCTCTGTACTCTAATTATGGTATAACTTCCTTATGTCAGACGAAAAAGCAGTCTATATTACAACGACCCTCCCTTATGTGAATGCGGCGCCGCATGTTGGTTTCGCTATGGAGATCATCCGTGCCGATAGCCTCGCACGCTACTATCGTTCACTCGGTAAGCAGGTCTTTTTGAATACCGGTACTGATGAGCATGGTGCAAAGATTCATGAGGCCGCAATGGCAGAGGGCGTCTCCCCTCAGGAATATACCGATAAACTTGCGGTACGTTTCAAGGACCTTGCCCCTGCACTCAATCTCCAAATCGATAGTTTCATCCGTACAACCGATGTACATCATGTAGCTGCTGCACAGGAATTTTGGAAGATCTGCGAAAAGAAAGGAGACATCTACAAGAAGCAGTACTCCGTGAAGTATTGTGTCGGCTGTGAGCTCGAGAAGACCGACTCCGAACTCGTTGATGGTCGCTGTGCAATTCACCCGAACCGTGAGATAGAATTACGCGACGAGGAAAACTACTTCTTCAAATTCTCGAACTATGAGAAGCCACTCCTTGCATTCTACGAAGCGCATCCAGACTTTGTGATCCCCGATTTCCGTTTCAATGAGATGCGTGCTTTCGTCTCTGGCGGTCTGCAGGACTTTTCGATCTCCCGTCTCGCTACGAAGATGCCATGGGGTGTCCCAGTTCCCGGCGATGAGGAACATGTGATGTACGTGTGGTTCGATGCGCTGGTGAACTATGTGTCCGCAATCGGTTGGCCAACGGACATGAAGAAGTTTGAGAGCCTATGGCCAGTCATTCAATACTGTGGAAAGGATAATAACCGCCAACAGTCGGCAATGTGGCAGGCAATGCTGATGAGTGCAGGACTCCCGAACTCCAAGCACATTATCATCAATGGCTTCATTGTTTCGGGTGGTCAAAAGATGAGCAAGTCTCTTGGTAATGTCATCAGTCCGTTCGACGTTATCGAGCACTTCAAGCCGCTCACGCCGTTCCCTGAGGATGTCCTTCGTTTCGTATTGCTCCACGACATTCCATCATTTGAGGATGGTGATATGACGATGGAGTCGATTGCAATCTCATATGCTTCAAATCTTCAGAATGGTATCGGTAATCTCACGAACCGAATTATGAAGATGGCCACGACCTATGGTGTTGCCGCAACATTTGAAGAGCTTGATGGTGCATCGGCGACACCAGAACTCTCGATACAGATGGACGGTTTTGATCTCCAGAAGGGGATAGGGTCAGTCGTCGAACGCATGCGCGAGCTCGATCGCACGATTCAGTCGACGGAGCCATTCAAGAAGATCAAGGTGGATCCAGAGGCGGCAAAGCGCGATGTGCATGCAATGCTCATTGAGCTCTATGCAATCGGCCGCGATCTTGCAATCTTCCTCCCTCGTACGGGTAGCGCAGTCATGGATTTCGCGAAGGAAAATAAAATGCCTGAAACGCCACTCTTTGCTCGTGCTGGTTAGTAAAAACACACACAGGTGTGTTTTTTCGTATGAAAAACCTGTGCGTGAGCACAGGTGAGCAGTTAGCGAGTAGGTTTGTAGTAAATTTTCTTACAAGTCGTACAGAAGAGGCCGTTGAAGGACTTTCCTCGCAGAAGAACTATATCGCATTGTGGGCAATATGGTCTTGGAAGTGTTGCAGACTCAATGTCGGGACGTTCACCACACACTTCACAGGTTCCATTTTCCAGAAGCCTTCCTTCACAGGTTGGGATCGCATGATGGAGCACGAACACTGCGGGCTCCATGTGATGACAAATATGCAGGTGGTCATTCATGGATCCGTGGCGAATATGTTCATTGCAGAATAAGCACTGACCGGCGCAGCAGGGTGCGCAGTGTCTCACGTGCGGATTGCGATGGCAGTCACAGTTGCATCGATGCATGCATCCCATGGCATCTCCTTTGTTCGTCAGGTATCTGTATATATACAAACATATTTGAGCGATAATGCAAAGTAGTCGCTCTATCGAAAACCCCTTTTCCGTGCCCTAGATAAGTACTTTTCTGCCATATTAAAAATGCTTGCCCCTTGTTTTCTTATGCGTTATAGTGTGGCAAGAACTTTGGAGAGGTGTCATGCCTACATCAGAAAAATTGCCTGGCCTTTGCTATAGCGAATACCTGACGCATCGCGCCATAGAACAGGATCGCAAGCGTAGCCTCGAGGACGTCGGAGCTGAGCCGAAGCGCGCCGAAGCGACCAATCAGTACGCCGCACATCGTCAGTATGCATTTGCGGTGACGGCATTCTTGAATCGCCGCGTCTATGTGCGCGATGCATACACGGAGAGGAGTGCCTCAATTTTGGGAAATTTCTTCGTGCACGGCATTAAAGCCTCAGAAGAACAGGATAAGGCGCTGCTCCATATGCATATTTCACCCTCGGCAGATATCAATGCTGCGATTTGGGTGAGTGTGCATCCTGGTACCTACATCATGTCTTGCAAATAATCATCGCCCCCAGGATTCTATCCGGGGGCGCTTTCATTGACAGTCAACTTCATTGCGGTAGTATCGAGTGAGAATATTCCTTTTGGGGGCCATATGCGTCGCAACCAGTCTGATTTCGTTGATTTTTTGTGGCATAAACAGCAACATCATCTCGCGTTTTCCATTGCTGCAGGGGAGCAGAGTCCGCTGCGCTACCATGATTGCATGGAAATGCTCGACACCATTCTTGTGCATGCAGAAGAGGAGTTCGAGCTCTATCCGCTTGTCTTCGTAACGGGCGCGCGAACGGACTCCGGGGAGGAATTCGCGGGTTCATTCATTGTGACGAAGTCGCGTATCCCGAGCACTGACGAGTTCGACGAGGGTGCATTGCTTGTGCTCATTGGAAGATCAAAAGAGACTGCACTTACAGGTTCTCTTCTGCTCTTCATTCACGAAGAGACGAACATTATTTTCGAGCATTAAAAAATGCGGCATGCCTAGGCATGCCGTTTTTGTTTATTTACGCATCTGGAATTCTTCATGCGTATGGATGGTGTGCAGGAAAGGTACACGCAGGAGGCAGGTGTCACACACGAGTACATCGTGTAGGTTTGTCGTGCGATGACGCGTGATCCTCCCGCCACAATAGCGGTGCGTTCCGTCGAAGCAGTATTCATCATCGGCCTCATCAATGAGAAGCTCATTTCCCTCATTATCTATTTTTATGATCTTCGGTAGTTCGAACTTCCCCATCTTTTCCATCTCCCGGAGTCGTGTGTAAAGCAGCTCTTCATCGGTGGACACAGGCATGCCAAAGAACATTTTAAGGCGCCTCACTCCATTGTTCTCTTTGAGCAGATGATTCAAGGTGAGCATCGCTGCCTCGTGTTGCTCCCCTGATTCATTTACGACATTGAAGTAGACCTCCGTGGCATGAATGTGTTCGCGGCTTCCGCGCACAATACTCAGCCTCTGGGGTACAACAAGTGCGCAGTCGATGAACATGAGCCCGAGGAAGTCTTTGATCAAGGAGGCATCCTCCATGGTGATTTCCTTGTGGCGCCTCAGCGAGTACTTGGCCTTAATGGGAGCGAGCGAAGCAGCAATCAGGGCGAGCTTGTTGTTCGTAGTCATGGAATCCTCCAAAACCCTTTCTTTGCCTATCCTAGCGGAACTTGGGGAATGGTCAATGTTAGGGGGGTTGACG